>NZ_LOWC01000121.1:0-59702 GCF_001522845.1 Burkholderia sp. BDU5
TGTGGCTCGCTATACCTTCATCGCAGTGGACTTGCACCACTTACTCCTTGCCGGTCTCCCGGCGCACTCAGAACTTGTGCCGAATCCCGACGATCGCGAGCTCCTGCGAATCGGTGCCCGAGTTCGCGCCATACGAGCCGACGGATGCCTGCGCATCGATCACCGAGCCGTTCGCGCCGAGCGTGCGGCCGCTCGCCTTCTGGTAGCCGAGCAGCGCGTACAGATCGGTGCGCTTCGACAGCGCGTAGCCGGCGCCGAGATTCACCTGGTGATAGTGCGCGGAAGCCGGCCCCGTCAGCGACGTGTAGTTGTAACCCAGGCCCGCGCGCAGCGCCGGCGAGAATTGGTAGTTGAAGAACGCGGAGCCGCTGTTGAACTTCGCGGTCTCGTTGAACGTCGACCGCGAATCGCGGCCGTATTGCGTGTTCGAGTACGCGAGGCCGAACGTCGCCGAGCCGAGCACGTACTGACCGCCGACGCGCACGATCTGAATCGACTTCGCGCTCGCGAAGCCCTGGTTGATCACCGTGTTGAACAGCGTGTCCGAGCTGCCCGTCCACGTGCGCACGCCGTTCGCCGCGGTCGTGCCGCCGTCCGCATACAGATAGCCCGCGCCGAGCGACAACGGTCCGTTCGCGTAGCTCGCCGCGAAGCTATACGTGCGGCCGCTGCCCGTCGCGCCCGCGACGCCGCCGAAGCCGTACAGCGCGGCGAACTGGAAGCCCGACAGCACCGGGCTCGTGTACTTCACCGAGTTGCTGACGCGCAGGCTGTTGTCGTAGTTGTCGAGATCGCCCGGCGTCGCGAACACGCCGCCGAAGTAGTTGTCCTCGGTGAGCCCCTGCACGAGATCGACGACCGGATCGTATTGGCGGCCGAGCGTCACGGCGCCCCACGTGTTGCTCGTCAGGCCGACGATCGCCTTCCGGCCGAACTCGCGATTGCCGTTCTGCACGCCGGTGCCGAGATTGAAGCCGTTTTCGAGCTGGAACAGCGCCGCGAGGCCGCCGCCCAGATCCTCGGCGCCCTTCAGGCCCCAGCGGCTGCCCGACAGATTGCCGCTGCTGAATTTCACGAGCGACGACTGATTGCGGCCGTCGGCTCCCTGGATGTTGTGCACGTATGCGATGCCCGCATCGACGATCCCGTACAGCGTGACGCTGCTTTGCGCATGAGCGCCGGCGGACAGCAGGAGGCCGGCCGGCACGGCGAGTGCCGCAAGACGCTTCGTTTGCTTCATGTGGTGGTGTTCCTCGTAGTCGATTTGTCGTTGGAATCGCTGAACGATACGGACAGGACGACGGATCGAAAACCAATTAATTCTGCGATGTTTATGATGGGCGGCCACGCGGCTGGAATGCGCGGGCGGACCGATCCTCACGACCCGAGGCACCTCATGAAAAAGCAGCCCAAGCATCCGAATGTCGTCAACGTCGACGACGTCGACGAGATCGCACACATGAACGGCGATCATTGGGGCGGCGCGTACAAGCCGCTGACGCCGCTGCTCGATGCGAGTGCGGGGCGGCTCGGCGTCAACCTGTCGCGCGTGCCGCCGGGGCGGACGTCTTGTCCGTTCCACACGCATGCGCGCGAAGACGAAGTCTTTTTCATCGTGTCCGGACGCGGCGTGCTCCGGTACGGAGACGCACTCCGCGAAGTCGGCCCAGGCGATTGCATTTCGTGTCCGGCGAACAGCGGCGTCGGACATCAGCTCGCGAATCCGTTCGATAAAGACCTGATCTACCTCGGCATCGGCATGAACGATCCGCACGAGGTCTGCACCTATCCGGACAGCGGCAAAGTGATGGTGCGCAGCCTGCAGAGCGTGGGACGGCTGACGAAGACGGAGTACATGGACGGCGAACCGGATCTGCCGCGGATCTTCGAGCTCGTGCCGGCGGAGCAAGAGAAGCAATCGAAGAAGAAGGCAAAGCGCGGCAAATAGCGGGACGGCTGGCGCGGACGCTCGCCGCGCATGATGCATGCGTGTATCACGCGTCGGATATCCGGCGATAAGGAGAAACGGTCGGCGTGCGTGTCCGGCATCAGACGTGCGCCGAAAACGGCTGCATCGAATCGACGCCGACTCAGCACGCGTCCCGATTCCCCTTCGTCTTCGACGGAACGGCCGGCTGTTTCGCCTCCGTCGCGGAACGGCAAGCGCGTCGATGCTCTCCCATCACGCATCGACCACCGGAACATTCGACCGCTCGACATATCGCGGCTCGCGCCGCCACCGCGTCGCCTGCTCGAACGCATAGCCGAGCGCGAGCAGCCGCGCCTCGCTCCACGGCGCGCCGACGAACGACACGCCGACCGGCAAGCCGCGCACGTGCCCCGCAGGCACCGTCAAATGCGGAAAGCCCGCGACCGCGGCGGGCGTCGAGAAGCCGCCGCCGGCGCTGTCGCCGTTGATCAGATCGATCAGCCACGCGGTGCCTTCCGTCGGCGCGACGAGCGCATCGAGCCGCTGCTCGCGCAGCACGCGCGCGAGCCCCTCGTCACGCGCACGGCGGCCGCAGCGAGCGAGCGCGTCGCGATAAGCGGCGGCGTCGAGTCCGCCTGCCTCCTGCGCGCGCAACAACAGCTCCTGGCCGAAATACGGCATCTCCCGCGCATGCTGCGCTTCGTTGAACGCGATCACATCGGCGAGCGTGCGCACGCGCGCATGCGGCGCGAACGTGCGCAGCCACACCGGCAAGCCGTGTTTGAACTCGTGCAGCAGCACGGTTTTCTCGTCGTCTTCGTAATCGGGCTTCGGCAGATCGACCGGATCGATCACGACCGCGCCGAGCCGCTTCATCTCCGCGATCGCGCGCTCGATCTGCGCGTCGACTTCGTCATGCCCGGTGAAGTACGCGCGCGCGACGCCGATCCGCGCGCCGCGCAGCGCATTCGCGTCGAGCGCGCCGACGTAGCCGGCAGGCGCCGGCGCGTTCGCCGTCGCGGAATCGTTCGCGTCGCGGCCCGCGAGCGCGCCGAGCAGCAGCGCCGCGTCGCGGACCGTGCGCGCGATCGGCCCCGCCGTATCCTGCGTGTGCGACAGCGGCACGATCCCGTCGCGGCTCACGCGTCCGACCGTCGGCTTCAGCCCGACGCAGCCGTTGATCGCGGCGGGCGATACGATCGAGCCGTCGGTCTCGGTGCCGACCGCCATCGCGACGAGCCCCGCCGCAACCGCCACCGCCGAGCCGGAGCTCGAGCCGCTCGTCGTCCGGTCGAGCGCGTACGGATTGCGCGACAGCCCGCCGCGCGCGCTCCAGCCGCTCGTCGAGCGCGTCGAGCGAAAGTTCGCCCACTCGCTCAGATTGGTCTTCGCGACGATCACCGCGCCCGCGCGCCGCAGCCGCGCGACGAGATGCGCATCGCGCGTCGCGCGCACGCCGTCGAGCGCGAGCGAACCGGCCGTCGTCGCCATCCGGTCGCCCGTCGCGATGTTGTCCTTCAGCGCGACGGTCACGCCGTGTAGCGGACCGCGCACGGTGCCCGCGTCCCGTTCGGCGTCGAGCGCGCGCGCGATCGCTTCGGCGTCCGGATTCAATTCGACGATCGCGTTCAGGCGCGGGCCGTCGCGATCGATGCGCGCGATGCGATCGAGCGTCTCGCGCACCGCCTGCGACGCGCCCGGCCCCTCGTGCAAGGACATCGGCACCGATTCGCCGCTGCGATCGTTGGAAGCCCGCGCTGCCGATGCATGCGTATCCGCGAGAACGGATTGCGCCGAACCCAGCGCGCCGAGCGTATGAAGGAATTGACGTCGTTTCATTCGAGCACGTCCTATTGTCGTTATGCCGCCACGCGAGCGGGGCGGGCGGTGCGATCATCGCGCACCGTCGAACGCACGCGCCGGTGGAGTGTAGGCGAACGGCGATCGATGCGCGCACAACGATTGCCTGACGAGCGAAGCGATGCCGCCGTCTCGTCTCGTCTCGTCTTGTCTCGTCTTGTCTCGCCGCCCGCAGTGAACTTCCGCGACGAATCGCGATCCCTGTATCTCACGCCGTCGCCGCACGACGGCGCATGCGCGTGAGCCGCGCGCGGCCGGCCGGCTTCGACGACAATGCTCGCCGCGTCCGCCCGCAGCCCGCGACCGACCATCGAAGCCTTTGTTTTTAGAAGGACGCCATGAAGAAGATTCTCGCTGTCAACGCTTTTCTCGCCGTCGTCGGCTGGCTCGCCGCGACGACGACCATCCTGCTCGCCCCGACCGCGCAACCGGGCACCGAAGCCTGGTTCGACGCGATCGACAAGCAATTCAACATCACCGACGACGGCGGGCACGGCCCCGATCCGGGCAGCAGCGAATGGCTCGGCGCGGTCGAGCGCAAAGCGAAGCTGCCCGAAAACGACCGTCTGACCGAGCAGCAGCGCTGCGAGGCGATCCAGCGCGAGCTTGCGCAACGCACGTACATCGTGAACCGGCATCTCGGCCTGAAATTCGCACTCTGATCACGCCGCGGGCGCGCGCAGCACCCACGCGCGCGACGTCCGCGAGCCGCACGACGGAGCCGTCCGGTTTCGACTTCAGCACGATCTGGCCGAATTCGGCGGGCGACGCGAGCTGGCCCTTCACGATCACCGACGCGGTCAGCTGCTGGCCGGCGGTGAACGGCGCATCGCCGATCGCGCCCGCCGTCACCGCCGCGTTCTGCGCGGCGACGCCCGCGATCACGTCGTCGACGCCGAGCTCGTACTCGCGCAGCTTCATCGGATCGAGCCAGATCCGCAGCGCCTCGTCTGCGTCCCATAGCTGCGCGGAGCCGACGCCCGGCGCGCGCTTCAGTTCGCGCAGCACGTAGCGGCTCAGGTAATCGCTCAATTGCGCGGAATCGCGCGTGCCGTCGGTCGACGTCAGCGCGACGAGCATCAGGAACGTGTTGGCCGCCTTGAACACGCCGATCCCCTGCTGGACGACCTGCCGCGGCAGGCGCGGCTCGATCTGCCTCAGCCGGTTCTGCACGTCGACGAGCGCGAGGTCCGGATCGGTGCCGGTCAATGCGTGCGCGCCGGCGAGCCGCGCCATGCGCAGCACATCGACCCGTTCGCCGTCGCGGCTCACGTTACAGCGTCAACTCGAACGACCGCGCGAGCAGCCCCGGCAGCCTCGCGCCGCCCGTCGCGCGCTCGCCCCACGACTGATCGTTCAGCAGCAGTTCCGGCTCCGCGCCGAGCTGCTCGAGCTCGTCGCCGAACAGCCGGTACAGGCTGTCGTCGAAGCGCATCGCGTCGACGGGCGCGACGATCCTGCCGCCTTCGACCCAGAACGTCGCGAAGCGCGTCATGCCGGTCATCCGGCAATTCATCTTGTCCGAGAAATTCAGATACCAGAGATTGCCGACGTACAGGCCGGTGTCGAGCGCCGCGAGCACGTCGGCGTCAGCAAGCGCGCCGCCCGCGATCGACAGCGTCTCCGGCACTTCATATGCGGTCGCGCCGTTCGGATTCAGGCCGTGCTCGCGGGCGGTGCGCGCGCTGACGAGCTGCCCGGCGCTGCGCCCATCGACGACGAGCGGCACGCTGTCGCGCCGATAGCCGTCCGCGTTGAACGCCGGAGCGACGCCGAGCGAAAAGTCCTCTGCGATCGTCACGCGCGGATCGAGCGCCGCTTCGCCTGCGTGCAGCCGATGCAGGCTGCTGCGCGCGCTCGCGTTCGCACGCGCGGAAAAACCGTCCCAGCCGAGCAGGCTCACGATCTCCTGCACCGCGGCGGGCGCGAGATACGCGCGATAGCGGCCGGGCGCGAGCGCCTTCGGCGTGCGGCGCAGCACCGGCAGCCGCGCGGCGGCCGCGTCGATCTTGTGCGCGAGCGCCGCGTCGCTCCAGGCGTCGCCCGCGTAGACGGTCTTGATCGCGCGGCCGCTCGGGTCGTACAGCGACCAGCTGAAGTCGAAATTCTCGACCTCGTGCCAGCCGCGGCTGCCCGTCGACGAAGCGAAGCCGCGCACGAGCGCGCCGCCCGCGTAAAAGCCGACGAAATCGAGCCCGCGCGCGGCGTCCGCGACGAGTCGCGCGAGCGCGTCCGGGTCCGGCAGGCGGCCGGTGCGGCGGGTCGACTGCCGCCACGACGACGTGTCGAACAACAGATGCGGATCGTCCGGCGCGTCGCGCAGGCCGTCGCGCAGCGTCGCGAGCGCAGCCGCGAGCGCGGGCAGATCCGTGGCCGGATCGCCGCACACGGTCTGCGTGACGGACGCCTGCCGCGCGCCGCCGACGAGCCGCACGCCGAGCTTGCCCTGCAGCACGCGCCCGGTCTGGCGGATCTTGCCCGCGTTGAAACGGATGAAATCGGACGTCTCGCCGGCGAACCACAGCAACACCGTCTCGCCCGGCTGCTTGAGCCGCTCGGCTTCGTCCGCGAGCCGCGCGAAATGCGCGTGCCAATCGATCGGGGCGGCGCGCCACGGCTTCATGAAGTCGGTCATCACGCGCCTCCGAACACGTCGACGTCCGCGAACACGCAAGCGGGAGACGCGTGGCCGACTCGGATGATCTGCGCGGGCTCGCCCTTGCCGCAGTACGGCGTGCCGTACACGCCGAACGTGCTCGCGTCGCCGACCGCGCGCAGGCTGCGCCAGAAGCCCGCGGAGATGCCGCGATAGTTCGGCCGCTTGACGACCTGCGTCAGCTCGCCATTCTCGATCAGCTGGCCGAACTCGCAGCCGAACTGGAACTTGTTGCGATGATCGTCGATCGACCACGACGTGTTCGTGCGCATCAGGATGCCGCGCTCGATGCCGGCGACGAGCTCGCCGAACGACTGCGAGCCGGGCTCGACGTTCAGGTTCGCCATCCGGTCGATCGGCGGCCGGTTCCAGCTCGACGCGCGCGCGTTCGCGACGCCCGGCAAGCCCGCGCGCGCCTGCGACAGCGCGCCGCCGAGCGGCCGCTCGAGCACGCCGTCGCGGATCAGGTACTGCTTGCGCGCGGCGCTGCCGTCGTCATCGAACGCGTACGACGCCGCCTCGCCGTGCAGCGTGGGATCGAACGTCACGTTCAAGAGCGGCGAGCCGTATCGATACGAGCCGAACATCTCCGGCTTCACGAAACTCCAGCCGGCGAAGTTGCGCTCGTCGCCGAGAATCCGGTCGAGTTCGAGCGGATGGCCGATCGATTCGTGGATCTGCAGCATCATCTGGTCCGGCATCAGCAGCAGGTCGCGGCGGACGGACGGGCAGTTCGGCGCGGCGAGCAATTGCAGCGCCTCGTCCGCGACCCGCGCGCCCGCGCCGTCGAAGCCGTAGCGCGCGAGCACGTCGAGGCCGCCCTGCGCGAGCGTGCCGGCGTTGCCGAGCGTGCGCACCTGCGTGTCGCCGTCCGCATGCGCGACGACGCTCAACTGCGGCATCACGTGGCGAAAGCGCTGGTCGATCCGCACGCCGTCGCTCGTCACGTAGAGTTGATCGGTGTGCACGAGCATCACGCCCGCGGTGCGCTCGACGATCCGCGCATCGACGGCCGCCGCCGCGCATTCGTGCGCGAGGCGCTCGATCCATTCGGCGCGGGACGGCAGCGCGTCGTCCGCGTGCGGCGACACGTAGCTGCCGCTCGCGTCCGGCCGCGCGACCGCGCGATGGTCGATCAGCGACAGCGCAGCGCTCGCCTTCGCGCGCGCGGCGGCCGCATCGAGCGCCGCCTGCAGGCCGGCGGCCGACAGATCGGCCGTCGCCGCGTAGCCGGCGCCCGCGCCGGACCACGCGAGCAGCATCGCGCCGCGATCGCGCACGCTCGCGAGCGGTTGCGCGACGTCGTTGCGCACTGCGTGTTCGTCGATCCGTTCGTCGACGACGCGCAGCGACCAGAACCCGGCGTCGCTGCGCAACTGTCGGGCGGCCTGCGCCCAGCGTTCGTCAATCATCTGCTCTCTCTCGCGGACTGCGCCTTGGCGTCAGCATAGACGACGCCAGCAGCGATTGCGTGTACGGGTGCGACGGCGCGTCCAGCACGTCCAGCGTGTCGCCCGCCTCGACCACGCGCCCTTCCTTCATCACGATCACCCGATGGGCCATCGCCCGCATCACCGCCAGGTCGTGCGTGATGAACAAGTAGCTGAGTTTGTACTTTTTTTGCAGATTCGTCAGCAGATTCAGCACCTGCTTCTGGATCGACACGTCGAGCGCGCTCGTCGGCTCATCGAGCACGAGCAGCTCGGGCTCGACCGCGAGCGCGCGCGCGATCGCGATCCGCTGCCGCTGGCCACCCGAAAATTCGTGCGGATAGCGCAGCATCGCCTCGGCCGGCAAGCCGACTTCCTGCAAGAGCCCCGCGACGCGGGCGCGCTTCGCGTCGCCGGCGATCTCCGGCCGGTGCACGACGAGCCCCTCGCCGACGATCTGCTCGATCGTCATTCGCGGCGACAGCGAGCCGAACGGGTCCTGGAACACGACCTGCATCCGCCGGTACAGGTCGCGACGGCCGCGCGACGACCGCGACGCATCAAGCGGCAGCCCGTCGATGTCGATCTCGCCCGCCGCCGGCCGCTGCAGCCCGAGCACGGCGGAGGCGAGCGTCGACTTGCCCGACCCCGATTCGCCGACGATGCCGATCGTCTCGCCGCGGTGCAGCGTGAACTGCGCGTCGTGCACCGCGCGAAACGTCGTCTTGCCGAACAGCGCGCGCCAGCCTTTCGGCGCGATCCGGTAATCGACCGCGAGCGACTTGACGTCGAGGATCATCCGCGCGGACGGCGCGACCGCCTCGATCGCGCGCTGAGGCCCGCTGTCGAGCAGGCGCTGCGTGTACGGATGCTGCGGATCCGCGAACAGCGCGCCGGTGTCGCCCGTCTCGACGAGCACGCCGTGCTCCATCACCGCGACGCGCTGCGCGAAGCGCCGCACGAGATTCAGGTCGTGCGTGATCAGCAGCACCGCCATCCCGCGCTCGGCCGCCTCCTGCTCCTGCAGCTCGATCAGCAGATCGACGATCTGCTCGCGCACCGTCACGTCGAGCGCGGTCGTCGGCTCGTCGGCGAGCAACAGGCGCGGCCGGCACGCGAGCGCCATCGCGATCATCGCGCGCTGCCGCTGGCCGCCCGACAGTTGATGCGGAAAGCTGTCGATCCTTCGTTCGGGCTCCGGAATGCCGGTGCGCCGCAGCAGCTCGATCCCGCGCAGCCGCGCCTCGCCCGGCCGCAATCCTTCGTGCAGCCGCAGGCTCTCGGCGATCTGCTTGCCGATCGTGTAGAGCGGATTGAGCGCCGTCATCGGCTCCTGGAACACCATCGCGATGTCCGCGCCGCGGATGCCGCGCATCTGCTGCTCGGTCTTCGCCAGCAGGTCTTCGCCGTCGAACAGCATCCGGCCGGACAGCGTCGCGTGCTGGACGAGCCGCAGGATCGACAGCGCGGTGACGCTCTTGCCCGACCCGGATTCGCCGACGAGCGCGACGCGCTCGCCGCGCGCGATCGACAGGCTGAGCTCGTGCACCGCGATCATGCCGCCGAACGCCGCGGAGAAGCGGTCGATTTCGAGCAGCGGCCGGGTCATCGCGGACCTCCGCCGAACGCCGAGCCGCGCGTGCGCGTGTCGAGCGCGTTGCGCAGCGCGTCGCCCATGAACGTCAGCAGCAGCAGCGTAACGACGAGCGCCGCGAACGCCGACATCGAGATCCACCACGCGTCGAGATTGTTCTTGCCTTCCTGCAGCAGCTCGCCGAGGCTCGGCGTCGGCGGCGGCACGCCGAGCCCGAGGAAGTCGAGGCTCGTCAGCGACAGGATCGCCGCGCTCATCCGGAACGGCAGGAACGTGATGACGGGCGTCAGGCTGTTCGGCAGCACGTGCCGCCAGATGATCTGCCCGTTCGTGAGCCCCATCGTGCGCGCGGCCCTCACGTAGTCGAGCGCGCGGTTGCGCAGGAACTCGGCGCGCACGTAGTCGGACAGCACGAGCCAGCCGAACATCGACAGCAGGATGAACAGCAGCCACAGCGACGGCTCGAAGATCGCCGCGAAGATGATCAGCAGATACAGGTCGGGCAGCGCGCTCCAGATCTCGATCAGCCGCTGTCCGATCAGATCGGCGCGGCCGCCGTAGAAGCCCTGCAGCGCGCCCGTCAGCACCCCGATCGCGACGCCCGACACCGTCAGCGCGACCGCCATCAGCACCGACAGCCGGAAGCCGTACAGCAGCCGCGAAAGCACGTCGCGCCCGAACTGATCGGTGCCGAGCCAGTTGCTCGCCGACGGCGGCGCCGGATACGGACGCGACGCGAAATAGTCGATCGTGTCGTAGCGGTAGCGGTTCGGCGGATAGATCGCGAAATTGCCGTTCGACTCGATCTTCGAACGGATGTACGGATCGAGGTAGTTCGCCTTCGCCGGAAAATCGCCGCCGAATTGCGTCTCCGGATAATCCTTCGCGATCGGGAAGTAGTAGCGCCCTTCGTAGCGGACGACGAGCGGCCGGTCGTTGGACAGCACGTCGGCGAACAGGCTGACCGCGAACAGCACGGTGAAGATCACGAGGCTCCAGTAACCGAGCCGCTGGCCGCGAAAGCGCAGCCACGTGCGCCGCCACGGCGACGGCGACGCCGCGCACGCGACGCACGCGGGATCAGTGGTCCACGCGGTGGAATTGGATGCGGGGGTCGACGAGGACATAGCAGACGTCAGCGAAAAGTTTGGTCACGAGACCGATCAGCGTGAACAGGAACAGCGAGCCGAGCACGACCGGATAGTCGCGGCGGATCACCGAGTCGTACGACAGTTGCCCCATGCCGTCGAGCGAGAACAGCGTCTCGATCAGCAGGTTGCCGTTCAGGAACGCGCCGACGAACGCGGCGGGCAGGCCGGTGACGAGCGGAATCGCCGCGTTGCGCAGCACGTGCTTCCACAGCACGTCGCGTTCCGGCACGCCCTTCGCGCGCGCGGTCAGCACGTATTGCCGGCCGATCTCTTCGAGGAACGTGTTCTTCGTCAGGATCGTGACGATCGCGAAGTTGCCGACGACCGACGCGGTGACGGGCAGCACGACGTGCCACAGATAATTGAGCACCTTGCCGAGCGCGGACAGCTCGTCGAAGTTGTCCGACGTGAGGCCGCGCATCGGGAACACCTGCCAGAACGTGCCGCCGCCGAACAGCATCAGCAGCAGCACGCCCAGCACGAAGCCGGGAATCGCATAGCCGGCGAGCACGAGCACGCTCGTCACGGTGTCGAAGCGCGAGCCGTTGCGAACCGCCTTCGCGATGCCGAGCGGCACCGAGATCAGGTACGTGAGGATCACCGTCCACAAGCCGAGCGTGATCGACACCGGCAGCTTCGAGCGGATCACGCTCCACACGCTCGCATGCGCGTAGTACGACTGACCGAGATTGAACGTCGCGTAGCTCTTCAGCATCATCACGTAGCGCGTGAGCGGCGGCTTGTCGAAACCGAACTGCTTCTTGATCTGCTCGATCTGCTGCGGATCGACGCCCTGGCTGCCGTGATACCCGCCCCCGCCGCCGCCCGCCTCGCCGCCGCGCGCGGTGCCGTGGCGCAGTTGCGTCAGCACCTGCTCGACCGGGCCGCCCGGCACGAATTGCGTGACGACGAACGTGATCGTCACGACGCCGACGAGCGTCGGCACCATCAGCAGCAATCGTCTGAGAATGTATGCAAGCATCGTCGCTCCCCGCTACGCGGCCGGGCCCGGCTTCGACGCCGGCGCCGGGCCGGCCGCCGGCTTCTTCCGGTACCAGTAGTCGATGATCCAGTCCTCGTATTGATAGGACGCCGGAATGACGGACGGATGCCCGTACGTCGTCTTGTAGGCGATCCGCGCGTTCGGCAGGTAGTACTGCGGCACGAGGATGTACAGGTTGATCAGCACGCGGTCGAGCGCGTGCGTCGCCGTTTGCAGATCGTCGAGCGTGTCCGCCGCGAGCGCCGCGCGGATCAGCGCGTCGACTGCCTTCGAGCGCACGCCCGGATAGTTCTCCGAACCGACCTCCGACGCCGCCGCGCTGCCGAAGCGGCGCACGAGCTCCGCGCCGGGAATCGTGACGGGCGGATAGATGAGCGTCGTCATGTCGTACTGGAAGTTGTCGAGGCGCTTCTGGTACAGCGCGCTGTCGATCTCGTGCATGTGCGCCTGGATGCCCAGCATCCCGAGCGCCTGGATGTACGGCAGGATCAGTCGATCCATGCCGGGTTCGTCGTCCATGATCTCGATCGTCATCGGCGCGCCGCCCGCGTCGCGCAGCGCGCCGTCGCGATAATGCCAGCCGGCCTGCGCGAGCAGGTCGCGCGCCTGTTTCAGGTTCTCGCGCAACGAGCCGGGCGGCAGCGTCGTCGGCTGCTTGACCATCGGACCGAACACTTCGGGCGGCAGCTCCGCACGATGCGGCTCGAGCAGCGCGAGCTCCCTCTCGCTAGGCATGCCGGACGCGCCGAACGGGCTCGCCTCCCAGAAACTGTTCGTGCGCCGGTATTGACCGTAGAACATCATCCGGTTCATCCAGTCGTAATCGAACGCGAGCGCCAGCGCGTGGCGCACGCGCACGTCCCGGAATTTCGGCTCGCGCATGTTGATGAGAAAACCCTGCATCTGCGCGGGGCCGTCCGGAAACTCGCCCTTCTTCAGCATGCCGTTGCGGAAGTTCTTGCCGACGTAGCGGCGCGCCCACTGCGTCGAGCTGTATTCCATCCGCACGTCGACGTCGCCCGCCTTGAACGCTTCGAGCATCGTGTATTGATCGAGATACAGCTTGAACGACACGCGCGCGAACCGGAACATCCCGCGCCGCGTCGGCAGATCGACCGCCCAGTAATGCGGATTGCGCGCGTAGACGATCTGCTTGTCGTTCTTGCGCTGCTCGATCAGATACGCGCCGCTCGCGATCGGCGGGTCGCTCACGATCTGGTCGAACGGCGGCCGCGTGCCGTCCGGCCGCCTGCCCCATTTCGGCGAGAACACCGGCAGATCGCCCGCGATCAGCGGCGCGGCGCGCTCGGAGCGCTTGAAGTCGAAGCGGATCGTCAGCCGATCGACGACCGTCGCGCGCTTGACGATCGCGAACTGCGCGTTGACGAGCGGCGACGCCTGCGGGCTCGTCAGCATATCGAACGAATACTTGACGTCGGCCGCGGTGATCGGATCGCCATTCGAGAAGCGCGCGGCCGGATCAATGTGGAACGTCGCCGAGCTGCGGTCCGGCGCGACATCGACGGCGTCCGCGATCAACGGATATTCGGACGCGAGCTCGTCCCAGCTCCGCTGCATCAGCGTGTCGAACATCAGGTTCTGGATGTCCGGCGCGGGCGAGCCGCGCACGAGGAACGGATTCAGCGAGTCGTAGCTCTGCGCCTCGTTGTAGTTCTCGAAATTCAGCACGCCGTCGTTCGGCGCGTCGGGGTTCGCATAGTCGAAATGCGTGAAGCTCGGCGGATACTTCGGTTCACCGTATTGTGCGAGCGCCGTGGCGGCGCGCGCGCTCGACGGCGCGATCGCGCACACGATGCATGTTCCGCACGCGACGGCCGCGATCCGCACGGCTGCCCATGCGCGCCTCGCGGAGCGCGCCGCGAACGGCAAACGCAACTTCATTGGTCTCATCGTCACCTGCGTACGATCATATCGGCGTCACGCCGATGCAGAGTCAATTCGAACGTGGCGGATTGACGTGGACGGCTCGCGTCCTGCGCCGCACATCCGGTCCCGTCTCGTCGCTGTTTCGATGCTGCTTCGTCGTCTCCCGGCATCAGGCAAAAAAAGGCCGCTCCAAAGGGGTGGTTAGGGAAGCGGAGCGGCCCGTCGAATGTCGATGGCCGATGCGAAACGGCGTCAGAACTTGTACGTCGCGCCGACCTGAATCACACGGCCGTAGTACATGTAAAGCGACTGGTCATAGCCGTTCTGGTTGAGCGCGTTCTGCCAGACCGGATCGAACGGAGGAGCACGGTCGAAGATGTTGTTGATCCCGCCATACAGCGTCCAGTTCTTGAAGCCGGTGTAGCTCGCGTACAGGTTGAACTGGCTGTACGACCCGACGTGGTCCGCCGCCTGCGTCGGCGCGGCAACGCCGAGCGCCTGCGCGTACGGACCCGTGAACTCCCAGCTCAGCGTCGCGTTCCACTTGCGATACGCCCAGTTCAATGACGTATTGCCCTTCCAGCGCGGGATGCTCGCGCCGAACGGCTGCGTGATCGCGAAGTTGTTGCCCGCCGAATCGACCGTCGCCGCGCCGGGGAAGCCGATGTTGAAGTGATGCACGTACGCCCAGTCGGCCGACAGCGTGAACGTGCCGTACTTCGTCGGCAGCCCCTGACGGAACGTCATCTCGAAGCCGTCGGTCTCGAGCGTGCCGAGATTCTGATACGGCAGCACGACGTACGTGATCTGTCCCGTCGCCGGATCGCGCACGACCTGCGACGGATTGTTCGCCGCGATCACCGAGTTCAGGCTCGCCTGACCGATCACGTTGTCGATGAAGATCTTGTAGAAGTCGAAGCCGAAGTCCGTGTAGCGCGTCGGCGAAGCCTGGAAGCCGATGTTGATGTTGCGCGTGCGCTCGGGCTGCAGGCTGGTGTTGCCGGTCTGCAGCGTGTTGACGAGCGTATTGCCGTAAGTTTGCAGGCCGATGTTCTGCGACGGCGTGTTCTCGACGAACGTCGGCGCGCGGAAGCCGCGATTGTACGAACCGTACATCGTGAATTCCTTGATCGGCTGATAGCGCAGCGCGAAGCGGGGCGAGAACGCGCCGCCGAAGTCGCTGTAATGGTCGTAGCGGCCCGATTGGCTGAACGTCAGGTTCTTGATGATCGGGATGTCGAACTGATAGTAAACCGCCGCGACGTTGCGCGAGCCGTTCACCGATTGCGTCAGCGGATTCAGCACCTGCCCGCTCAGCGCTTCCGAGCCTTGGCCGATGAATTCGCTTTCGTGCAGGAACTGCGCGCCGAGGCCGAAGCCGACGTCGCCCGTGGGCAGCTTGAACAGGTTCGGCGTCGACAGCGTCGCGTCGAGAGCGTCGAGCTTCGATATGCCGAGGTTGCTCGTCGTCATGTACAGGCCGTTGAACGCATTGGGCGTCGCGGACGGATTCGCGAAGTTGAGCGTGCCGTTCTGATAGATGTCGTTGACGACGGACGCGTTCAGCACGTTATGGAACGTATTGGACACGACGCTCTGCGAATGCGTGTAGGCGGTCGACCAGTCCCAGTCGCCATACGGCAGCGCAAACGAACCCTTGACGCCCGTCGCGGCGCGCCAGAAGTTCGAGCTCGTCCGGTCGGACGCCGCCGCCGGGAACGTGTACGCAAGCGGCGTATCGACGCCGAACGGGTTGTACGGATTGCTCGCCGGCACGACCGAATTGAATTGGCTCAGCTTGCCGGTCGTCGGATTGAGAACGAGGCTCGGGGACGTCGGGCTGCCCACCGTGAGCACGCCGTTGTTCTGCACCGTCGTATTGTTGCTTTCCCACAGATCGGCAAACGCGGTCGTCTTGTCGTCGATCTTGAAGTCCGCGTGCACCTTCGCGCTCAGGCGCTCGGTCCATGGCGCGACCGACGTCGTCTCCGCCGAATTGAAGCTGCACACGGTGCCGCCCATGCCGGCGCCCGCGCTCAGATAATTGCTCGCGGCGGGACGCACGGCGCCGCCGAACGGGCAGTTGCTGAGCGCCTGTGCGGTCGCGCCGCCGTTGGTCTGCCAGAACGACGGCGCGAGCAGCGACAGCCCGCCCGCCTGGTTCGTGAAGTCCTGATTCTTCGTCGTGTCGCGATCGGCGATCGTGAAGCCGTTCGATTTGTAGTAGCTCGCGGCCGCCGTGATGTTGAAGCGGTCCGAGTTCAGATCGCCGAAGCCGCCGAGAATGCTGAATTTCGTCGTGCCGTCGCCGCCTTGCGTCGCGCCGGAGTAGCTGCCGTCGAGTTGCAGCCCCTGGAAATTATGCTTCGTGATGATGTTGACGACGCCCGCGATCGCGTCCGAGCCGTACTGCGACACGGCGCCCGTCTTCACGATCTCGATGCGGTCGATGATGTTGAGGGGCAGCGTGTTCAGGTCGAAGAACGTATCGGTGCCATTCGACGCGAACGCGTAAGGCGCGACGCGCTGGCCGTCGACCATCACGAGCGAGTACTTCTCACTCAGGCCGCGCAGCGCGATGCCCGCGC
Organism: Burkholderia sp. BDU5; assembly: GCF_001522845.1. NCBI lineage: Bacteria > Pseudomonadati > Pseudomonadota > Betaproteobacteria > Burkholderiales > Burkholderiaceae > Burkholderia > Burkholderia sp. BDU5. The sequence continues at coordinate 16,100 of NZ_LOWC01000121.1, forward strand.
CGCCAGCGGCAAAACCGTTCGTCTGGCCTTCGCTCCAGCTGCTCGCAGAGTTCGCCGACACGCCGCGCAGGAAGTCCGCGACGTTCGTGTAGCCGCTGTCCTGGATGTCCTTCGCGGTGACGGTCTGAACTTGCTGAAAGCCTACCTTGTCGGCGCTGCGGATCAGCGAGCCCGTCACTTCGAAGCGCTTGATCTGCGCGACGCCGCTCTTTGCGACGGGCGCGGCAGACGCGGCGGATGCCGCGCCCGTCGCCTCGGCTGCGCCGGAAGCGGGCGCGGGCGCAGCCGCGGCGGGTGCCGAAACGGCGCCCGCTGCGCTCGCCGCCGCATCCGCTTGCGCGACCGCGATGCTCGAGTTCTGCGCCGACGCCGCGGCGGCGCCGGGTGCCGGCTGGTTCTGTGCGAACGCCGGCGCCGCCAGCGTGGCCGTCAACGCCAACTCGGCCCAGACGATCCGCTTGATCGCCAACGCCAATGCTCTTTGCTTCATTTTTCCCCTCTCACTCGTCAGTAAGACCCCACCCGTTGCGCGCGGCAATCTTTTGAACTCCGCGCCCGACTCGCGGTACTCGCGTACCGCCCCCGCTGCTGCCCGACTGCCCGCCGGACGCCGCCAAACCATCGACGCATGTGCGCCATCACGATTTTTTGCTTCTTTTCAATTTGTTAGGTTGACGAAATTTCAACGGAGCGACGTCCCGCTGCTTCATTTCTTCTCGTTCCGGCTGTCGCGGCCCATCACTGCCCTACGACATCAGGAATCCTACGTTTACCTTCGAAAATCGCCACGCCCGCACGGCCCGCTCAGAACAACCTAGGCACCCCAACCCAGACGATCAGCGCCTCGCTGTCGCCGCCGTTGCGCCACGCATGCGGCGTCGTCGATTCGTAATGCGCGGTGTCGCCCGCCGCCAGCGTGAACGTCACGTCCTCCAGCGTCAGCTCGACCCGGCCGCTCACCACATATAGAAACTCCTCGCCCGCGTGCGTCGTGACTTCCGACAGCGGCTGCGCCGCCGGCATCCGGACGAGGATCGCGTCCAGCTGCCGGCCGTCGACGACGTTCGTCAGGCGCGCGAACGCGTTCGTCGAATTCGCGAGGCTGAAGTACTGAAGTGCTTCGCTGCGGCATACCGAACGCGCTTCAGTCGGCGCATCGACGAAGTACTGCATCGTCACGCCGAGCGCCCGCGCGATTCCGACGAGCGACGTGATCGACGGCGTCGCGCGTCCTCGCTCGACCTGCGACAGAAACGGCTTCGATATGCCGGCCGCTGCCGCGGCCTCGTCGAGCGTGAGCTTGAGTCGCTGACGCAGCGCCCGAATCTTGTTTCCGATCGAGGCTGCGACTACTGCCGATTTGTCGAGTGGCAAAACCATGGCAAGACACAATCCCGCGATCAAGAACCGTTTGTGATGAGGGAGCCTGCTCCGCTGCAAGCGCATCGCACGCGTCGCCGATCCGCGAGCCGGCACGCGCGACGCCGACCGCGCGAACAACGCGGACGTCGCGCGCAAGCAACCCGCGAACGGCCCGGGCACGGATGCGCGGCGCAAGAAGACGCCGTTCGTTTCACCGATCAGCAAAGCCTCTCCTTTCCCGTGTTTCGCCGATAACCGCCGTATTTCGTGCTTCGCGCACGAGTGGCCGCACAATGCCGCACGCCGACGCCAAGGCCGGCCGCGACGCACGCCGAGCCGCGCGCCGCATCCCGTGTCGTTACTTCGCCGCGACGAGCGCCCACAGACGCGCGAGATCCGCCGAGCCATCGCCGCCCTGCACGCCTCGGAAGGTCTGCACGGCGCGCGCCTTGTCGCCCGCGACGTAATACGCTTCGCCGAGCCGCAGCCGCGCCTCGTCGACATGCTCGAGACCGCCCTTCGCGAGCGCCGCCTCCATCGCCGCAATGCCCTGCTTCGTCTGGCCGGCGAACACGAGGTTCATGCCGGCGTCGATCGGCGCGACGGGATTCGCGTTGTCGGCCGGCGACTGCGCGCGCTTCGCCGCAAGCGCCTGCAGCCGCTTCTCGCGATCCGCGCCCGCGTCGCGGCCAAGCGCGCCGGATGCGAAGCCCTGGTCGATCACTTGCTTCGCTTCCGCTGCGGTACCAGCAACGAGCGCGAGCTGCGTCATCTCCATGTACGCGTCGGCGCCGTTCAGCGCCCCCGTCGCGCGCCGAAGCCGATACATGTCGAGATCGAGCGACGACAGATAGCCCGGCTTGTCGCGGATCGAACGGAACAGTTCGTCCCAATACGCGGGATTCGGGTGATACGCGACGAGCTTCTCGAGCGACGCCCGATAGGTCGCGCCGTCCTTCATCTTCTGCGCGCACGTGCCGAGCATCTGCAATTGCGCTTCGTCAGGCGCATGTCCGGCGCGCGCCTGCGCATCGACGCCCGGCTTGAGCTGACCCACCACCGCCGCGCAATCGTTCGACAGGTAGTACGACTGAACCAGCAGCGTGCGCATGTCGGGATCGCCGCCGCCCGCCTTCAGATAGCGCTGCGCGATCCTGATCGCCTGCGGATAGTTCCGCTGCTGGAAATAGACGCCGGCGAGCGCCGCGGTCGTACGCTGTTCGTCGTCCTTCGACAATCGCCCGGAGCCCAGCACCGCCTCGTACGCCTGGATCGCCGCGCCGGTATCGCCCGCCGCCATCGCCGCCGCGCCACGCATCTCTTCGACCATGTAGGTCTCGTACGGCGTCTTGTTCGGCACCGCCGCAGCCTGCGCGATTTTGCCGAGCGCGTCGCGATACTTGTGCGCGCGATACAGATCCTGCGCGGCGCCGAGCGGTCGCGCGACGTCCGGGCGCAGCGCTTCGGCGGCGAGCGCGACGCCGGACGGCACTGCGAGCGCGCAGCAGCCTCCGAGCGCAGCCGCCAATACGGCGCACTTCAACCATCGTTGCATCATGGGATCGCTCGCTTCGTTATTGCATGTACTGCTCGTTGCCGATCAACCCGATCTTCGTCGCGCCGATGCGCTGCGCGGACGCGAGCACCGCGGCGACGTCCTTGTACGGCGCAAGCTTGTTCGGCCGCAGATGGATTTCCGCCTGCACCGGCTCGGCCGCGACCTGCGCGAGCTTCGCTTCGAGCGCCGCGCGGTTCGGGACGGGCGCGCCATTCCATGTCGTCGTGCCGTCGAAATCGATGTCGATCTGCACGATCTCGGGCGGCGTCGCGGGCGGCGGCGGGTTGCCGATCGGCAGGTTCATCTTGATCGAATGCATCTGGATCGGGATCGTGATGATCAACATGATCAGCAGCACCAGCATCACGTCGATGAGCGGCGTCGTGTTGATGTCGACCATCACGCCCGGCTCGCCGCCGCCTGAAGATACGTTCATTCCCATTGTCGCCTCCTAGCCGCCGCGCGCGGGCGGTTCCGTAATGAACGAGACCTTCGCGATGCCGGCCCGCTCGCATGCGGTGATCACGCGGCCGATGAACTCGTAGCGCGTGTTCTGGTCGCCGCGCACGTGCACGTCCGGTTGCGGATTCATCGTCGATACCGTCTTCAGCTTCGAGAGCAGCGTCGACGCATCGACGAGGGTCTCGTTCCAGAAGACGTCACCGTCGCGATTGACCGCGATTTCGACGCTTTTCGGCGTCGTCTGCAGCGGCTGGATCGTTTCCTTCGGCAACTGCAGCTGGATCGTGTGCGTGACGACCGGAATCGTGATCAGGAAGATGATCAGCAGCACCAGCATCACGTCGACGAGCGGCGTCGTGTTGATGTTGGAGATCACCTCGTCGTTATCGTCCTGCCCGACGCTCATGGCCATGGCGCACCTCGCTTCAGCGGACGAGCGACGCGGTCTGCACGTTGTTCGCTCGCGGCAAGCGCTTGCCGCCTGCGAGCAGTACCGTGTGAAGCTGTGCGCCGAAGTTGCGCACGCGCTCCATCACCGACTTGTTGCGACGCACGAGGAAGTTGTAGCCGAGCACGGCGGGCACCGCGACCGCGAGGCCGATCGCTGTCATGATCAGCGCCTCGCCGACCGGGCCCGCGACCTTGTCGATCGACGCCTGGCCCGCGATGCCGATCGCCGTCAGCGCATGATAGATGCCCCACACGGTGCCGAACAGGCCGACGAACGGCGCTGTCGAGCCGACCGTACCGAGGAAGGCGAGCCCGTCTTGCAGGCGATTCGACACGTTCGTGATCGCGCGCTCGACCGACACGTCGATCCACGTATTGCGGTCGACGGCTTCGAGCAGCGCGTTGTCGTGATGCTCGCCCGCCTCGATCGCCGTTTCGGCAATGAAGCGGAACGGCGACGCCTCGTCGAGCCGCTTCGCGCCTTCGGCGAGCGACGGCGCGCTCCACAACTGCTCGTCGGCGACCCTCGCGCGGCGGTTCGCGCGCAGCTGCTCGAGAAACTTGGTGATCATGATGTACCAGCTTCCCATCGACATCACGACGAGCAGCAGCAGCACGAAGCGTGCGACGAAGTCGCCGTTCTTCCACAACGCGCCGAGGCCGTACGGATTCTCGACCGCTTCCGTCGCGGCAGGCGCGGGCGGGGGCGCCGGCTCCGCCGTGGTGTTCGCCGTCTGTGGCGCAGTTGCCGCGGACACCGCGACCGCCGCGTCGCTCGCCTGAGCGAAAGCCTGCTGCGGCGCGACAAGCGCGTCAACCGCAACGACGGAGATCAACATGCTTGCCGCCAGAGCGGCCAGTGAACGCTTGGTCATACCCACTCCAAATTTTTTCGTTAAACTAACTAACAAGATTCGACCCCGATCCTCTCTGGCCCGCATACGGGCTTAGTTCAGGTTGAACGAGAACGGAACCTGCACGCGCACCGACTGCCCTTGCGCCACGCACTTGAACTGCTTGACCGCATTGAACGCCGCACGATCGAGCACCGAATCCGCTGACTGCGCGACGCGCTCGTTCGTGACGTGTCCTTCGGCATCGACGACGAATTCGATCGTCACGTCGCCTGTGATGTTGTTCTCCTGGGCTTCCTTCGGATACTGCATCGAAGCACGGATCTGGTCCGAATTCGGGCACACGACGCCCACTTCGTGGCTGACGGCCTTCGCCGGCGCGGGCGCGGCGGCCACCGGCGCCTGCACGGCGGGCGCGGACGGCACGGGCGCCGCCTGATGCGTGATCGACGGCTGCGTCGGCGCCTGCACCGGCACTTCCGGCGGTGGAACGAACGGCGGGGGCGGCGGCGCGAATTTCGGCGGCGGCAGCTTGATCGTCGGCATCGGCGGCGGAGGCGGCGGCTTCACCGGTTCGATGATGTGCGTCTCGATCGGATGCTGGATGACTTGGACCACTTTCGTCGCTAGACCGTTGAGGAGCGCATAGACCAGCACGATGTGCAGCGCGAGCACGATCGCGAGGCCGCCGAAGCGCCGAGCCGGGTTCTGCTGCCGTTTGCCGAATTCGCGCGGACGACCGAGCCGCGCGAGTCCGTCGTTTGAAACAGCCAAGCCTTCGTCGACTTTCATACCCACTTTCACCCCCAAGCATGATTCGCCCTGCCGTCCAGTTGCGGCTCGATACACTGGATCCGCCATTCGCCCATTGGCTCTCAAGCCTTCAATTTGCTTTGGCATCCAAATTATCAGGCTCGATGCTCGATGCGAATTCAACCGATACAACGCTATTGATTTATTTCCCGCAGGTTCATTGACCGATTTGCCGTTGCAGCAACGCCTTCAGACAGGTTTTCGTCAGGTAGAGGCTCGAACCGCAATCATCAGCCGAAGTGCGCGCCCTTTACTTTCTTCAAGCGCCTGCCTACAAGGCACGCCTTCGGTGCAAACGATAGCAAGGAAAAAATTTTGCCGTCAAACTTTATTTGATGTGCCCACACAAAATTTGGAGCATTTATTCGAAAAACAATTTAGTAAGCATTTTGAATTGAATTTGTCGACAAAGTAATTGATTTGTATGGATCGACGTTTCGGTTATCTGCCAAGCAGCTCGATTAACTTAATTGGTGCACTGCAATTTCGAGATTACGTTTCTGATGCATCTTTGCATTTTCAAAATTTCATGGAGCGTTCGCATCTTCTTAGGCGGTTTCGCTTCGATCTCTTGCTTTGCATATCTAAATAACTTCTCGAAAATCGACGTTGTCGCGGACATGATGCCGCGCGCTCGAATCGCAGGATCGCTCGTCGCGTCGCAGACGGAATTCGCAATCGCCGTCGGCATGGCGGGAACCTCTCGGCATCGCGCGACGTCACGCTTCGCATTATCCGTATCCCGATCGTCTCGCGCTTGAAACGCGAACCGGCGTGCTCGCCGAACATGCATCTCGACGCATCAGCCACACGAGCGAAAAACTTCGGACGACGGCACCGTTTCAGACACGCTCGCCGAACATTCGCCACGCGCGAACTGCGCACCGTCAAATCGACTCGGCGATTCTTCCGCTAGAATGCGCTCGGCGGAACGAGCAGTATCGAACCACAACCACAAGCTGCCCGCCTGCATGAGCCAATCCCGGCGATGGAACCCAGATGAGACTCGCGCGCGACATCATTGAAGGCGGCGCGCCGCCGACCGGACAGACAATCGACGAAGCGTCGCCGCGCGCCGTGCACGCCCCCATGGACGGATACCCGTCGCGATGAAACTGAAATTCAAGATCTTCCTGCTCGCGATCGTCCCCTTCCTCGTGACGATCGCGGCGATCGGCCTCGGCGTGCGCCAGCAGGCGACCGTGCTCGCGCGCACGCAGCACGCGACGATCGAGGCCGCGTATCTGTCGAGCAAGGAAATCGAGCTCGAGCATTACGTCGACCTCGCGACGAGCGCGGTCGAGCCGCTGTACGAGGCGGGCCGCGACAACGCGCGCGACGACGCGCTGCTGCGCCAGCAGGCGCTCGCGATGCTTCAGAAGATGGAATTCGGCCCCGACGGCTACTTCTTCGTCTACGACCTGCACGGCAATTCGCTGATGCATCCGCGCGAGCCCGAACGGGTCGGACACAATTATTGGACGCTGCGCGATCCGCGAGGCTCGCTGACGATTCAGCAACTGATTGCGGCCGCGTCGCGCGGCGGCGGCTACGTGCGCTACGTGTGGCAGCGTCCGTCGACGGGCAAGCTCGCGCCGAAGCTCGGCTACGTCGTCTCGCTGCCGCGCTGGGGCTGGATGGTAGGCACCGGCATCTATCTCGACGACGTCGACACCGCGCTCGCACGGATCGACGAACGCGCATCGGCCAACATCGAGCGCACGATGACGTGGCTCAGCACGATCGCGCTTGCGGGCGCGGCGGTGATCGCACTGTGTGCGCTCGTGCTGAATGTCAGCGAGTCGCGCAGTGCGGACGCGAAGCTCAAACGCCTCGCGCAGCAGGTCGTCGAATCGCAGGAGCAGGAGCGCGCGCGCCTCGCGCGCGAGCTGCACGACGGCATCAGCCAGATGATGGTGTCGGCGAAGCTGATGTTCGAATCGGCGCTCGAACGCTTCGCGCGCTTGCCGGCGCGCGAGGACACGGCGGAAGCCGCGCTGTCGAAAGGCATCGCACGGCTCGGCGACACGCTGCGCGAAGTGCGCCGCATCTCGCACGCGCTGCGCCCGACGATGCTCGACGACCTCGGCCTCGCGGCCGCGCTCGAGCAACTGGTGCGCGAGCTCGGCGCGGAGACGGGCGTCGAGCTCGGCTTCACGCAGGTCGATCACGGCGGCGCGCCGCCGCTGCCCGCGCCCGTGAAGACCGCGCTCTTCCGCATCGCGCAGGAAGCGCTGACGAACATCCTGCGCCACGCGCACGCGACGCGTGCGGCCGTCGCGCTCGACATGTCGTCGCGCGAAGTCGCACTAACGATCGCCGACAACGGCCGCGGCTTCGACGCCGTGCGCGCACAGGCAGACGCGCGCGGCGGCGTCGGCCTGCGCAACATGCGCGAGCGGCTCGACGCACTCGGCGGCACGCTCGCGATCAGCTCGCAACTCGGACACACGGTCGTCGCCGCGCGCGTGCCGTTGTCCGGCGCCGCCCTCACAGGAACCACGCGATGACCACTGCCTCTCCCACGCCCCGCACCGCGCGCCTCTTGCTCGTCGACGACCATCCGCTCGTGCGCGACGGCCTCAAGATGCGCCTCGAAGCGGCGCCCGGCCTCGCCGTCGTCGGCGAAGCGGGCAATGCCGACGAAGCGCTCGCACTCGCCGAATCGCTCGAACCCGATCTCGCGCTAATGGACATCGGCATGCAGGGGATGAACGGGATCGCGCTCGCGGGCGTCTTTCACGAGCGCTTTCCGGCAATCCGCGTGCTGATGCTGTCGATGCACGACAACGTCGAATATGTGATGCAGGCCGTGCGCGCGGGCGCGAGCGGCTATCTGCTGAAGGATTCGCCCGCGACCGAAATCGTTCGCGCGATCGGCGCGGTGCTCGCCGGGCAGACGTTCTTCAGCGAGGGCCTTGCCGCGCGGATGATTCATGCAAGCGCGGAAGCGTCGCCGCTCGATCGGCTGACGCCGCGCGAGCGCGACATCCTCGATGCGCTTGCACAAGGGTTGTCGAGCAAGCAGATCGCGCAACAGAACGGCCTGTCGGTGCGCACGGTCGAGACGCATCGGCTGAATCTCAAACGCAAGCTCGACATCGAGGGCCAGGCGGAGCTGATCAAGTTCGCGGTCGAGCATCACAGGCGCTGAGCGTCAGGCGCCGTGCGCAAGCGCGCGCAACGCAACAAAAAGGGCGCCGCGGCGCCCTTTTTGCATGACGAATGCCGAAACGGCCGGCGCACTCAGTTCGTGCGCGCGTTGTGCTTCGTCAGGAATGCGATCAGACCGTCGATGCCGCCCTGCGTGAGCTGCGCCTTGAACTGGCCCTGGTAGACCTGGATCAGCCACGCGCCCGACATGTCGATGTCGTAAATCTTCCAATCGTTGCCGATCTTGCCGAGCCGGTAGCCGACCGACTGGCTGTCGCCCGGCGTCGTCACCGTCGAGCGCACGAGCGCGTCGGCGCCGCCCGCGCCCGCCGCCTTGAACGAGAACTTCGCGTCCTGGCTGCCGAGCTGTGCGAGCGATGCCGCATACGTGCGCGTCATCAGAATCCGGAACTGCTTGTAAAGCTCTTGCTGTTGCTGCGGCGTCGCCTGCTTCCACGCGTCGCCGACGGCGATGCGCGTCGTGCGCTCGAAGTTCGTCGCGGGCAGGAAGCGCGCTTCGACGATCTGCGTGATCTTCGCCATGTCGCCGCCGCGCGCGGCGGGATCCGCCCTCATCGCGCCGACGGTGCCCTCGACGGCGTTCTTGACCACCTCGACGGGCGCGGTTTGAGCGAATGCCGAAACGGACACGACGGCCGCAGCCACAAAAGCAAACAAATGACGTTTCATGCGTGTATCGAACCTGGAAGGGAAGAAGCCGGACGCGACACGGCGCCGGCGCAGACGAAACAGTATACCGAGCTTGGCGCGCTCGCGCGGCGCCGTGACGGTCTGTTACCGAATAGGCGAAATATTTACGATGCGGCTGGCGATGCGGCGCATATCGCCGTCGAGGGCACCGCCGACGCGCGCGAACATGCGTGCGCGGCCGATCGACGCATGCCGTCGCGACCCGCTCGCGACGCGCGCTCGCCTCGCCGTCGCAGGCCGGGCTTTCCGGCGCCCGCCGCCAGACGACGCGCGGCGCTCACGCGTCGAGGCAGCAAGAGAGGCTCATCTCGAAATAACGGAAGCTGCGCTCGATGCCGGCCGCGACGTCGCGCACCTGCTCGGTGCTCGGCGATTGGCCGAGGATCGTCGCGACGATGTCGAGCGCTTCCCACGGATGCTTGTCATCGTAGCTCGAATGCAGCTTCAGCCAGCGCATCGCGCGTCCGCGCACGCCTTCGGCGAAGCCACGCTCGTAGACGTCCGAGCGGCACAGGTCCGCGCTCCATTCGCCCGTCACGCCTTCGATCGCATAGTTGGTCGCCGCGATGCTCGCCGCGAGCGCATCCGCGCTGCTGCTCTTCCAGCACCAGTGGCTGAGCGCGAGCGCGGCGGGCGGACTGTCGCCGTCGATCAACTGCCGGCGCGGCACGCCGCTCGCTTCCGCCCAGTTGACCCAATGCTCGACGTGGTTCAGCTCGACGCGGATGTTGCGGATCAGGTAGCGGCGCGCCTTCTCGTCGCCCGACGAGCTCGTGCCGTTCGCCTTCAGCAGGTTCATCGACATGTACTTCGGAAACTGCTCGACGACGGGCCAGCCGTTCACGAAGAACGCAGCCAGTTGCCGTGGCGCGAGACGGCCGTCGCGCATCAACGAGAAGACTTCGTGGAAGCGCACCCGGTCGCGCGCTTCCCGCACCGTGCCGACCACGTCCTGTAGCCAGTGTGGATAGCTCCCGATATCCATCAAATCGCCGTCGCGTTCAAAAGGGATATGCAATTTCCTCTCCTTAGATAAAGTCATCGAACCACGTCAATAGCCGCCTTCGCGCCAAGGCGAAGGCTTGGCAAAGAAATATCCCTGGCAGAAGTCGATGCCGAGCTCGCGCAGCATGCCGAGCTCGACGTCGGATTCGACATGCTCTGCGACGGTGTTGCAACACATCGAGTGCGCGACTTCGTTGATCGCGCTGACGACGCCGTAGCTCACCCGGTCCGACATCATGTTCGACACGAACTCGCCGTCGATCTTCAGGTAATCGATCGGCAAGTTGCGCAGATAGCGGAACGACGACATGCCCGCGCCGAAATCGTCCAGCGCGAAGCGACAACCGATCGTGCGCAGCTCGCTCATGAAGCGCGATGCGAGCTCGAGATTCTTCACGGCGATCGTTTCGGTGATCTCGAAGCAGATCACCGAAGGCTCGAGACCGGAGCTCAGCAGCTCGGCGATCACGAATTCGAGAAAGCGCTCGTCGGAGATCGACGCCCCCGACAGGTTCACGTTGTACTCGTGGTACTCGCGCGTCCGCAGCGCGCTCAGCTTGTGGAACACCGTGCGGATCACCCAGCGGTCGATGAGCCCCATCAGCCCGTAGCGCTCGGCGGCAGGCAGGAACGCGGCGGGCGAGATGTCGCGGCCCGCGCCGTCTATCATCCGCAGCAGCACTTCCGCGCGCTCGGGGGTCTGCGAGTCGGGGCGCGTGTGGACGATCGGCTGCACGAACAGCCGGAAGCCGTCGGTTTCGAGCGCGGTCTTGATCCGCCGGCTCCACTGCACATCGCCGACGTGGCGCGCCTGCTGCAGGTCGCTCGGATCCGCGAGCTGGATGCGGTTGCGGCCGCGCTCCTTCGCGATGTAGCACGCGATGTCGGCGAGCTTGACGGCCATCTCGAGATTACGCGGCGCCTTGCAGAGCTCGAGCACGCCGATGCTGACGCTGACCGTGAAGCGCTCGCCTTCCCACAGGAACACGAAATCCTCGAGGCTGCGACGCAGCCGCTCGGCCTTGTTCTTCGACGGCCACGAGCCCGCGCCGTGCGGCAGCAGCACGCCGAACTCGTCGCCGCCGAGCCGCGCGAGCACGTCCTCGTCGTCGAGACAGCTCTGGAAGCGCTGCGTGACTTCGCGCAGCATCGCGTCGCCCGCCGCGTGGCCGCACGTATCGTTGATCTCCTTGAAGCGATCGAGATCGAGCATCAGCAACATCGAGTCCGTGCGATCCTTGCCGGACGTCGCGTCGACGAGCGCGAGTTCGAGACGGCGCTCGAACTCGACGCGGTTCACGAGACCCGTCAGCACGTCGTGCGTCGCCTGCCAGGCGAGGCTTTCGAGGAACTGCTGCTCGCGCGTCATGTTGCGCAGGATCAGCACGTAGCCGATGTGGCCGTGCACGCGGTCGCCCATCTCGGAAATGGTTGTCTGTACAACTATCTTCGAATGATCGCGGCGCAACAGATGCACTTCGCGCTTGATCGGCGTGCGCACGTCGCGCGCCCAGAATTCGTCGACGATGTCGACCGCGAGCCCCGTCTCCTTGTCGAGCAGCATCAGCACGCTCGACACGGGCGCGCCGACGCACGCGGCCGCCGAATAGCCGAGCAGCTGTTCGGCCGCGTTGTTGATGAAGTCGACGTTCTTCGCGAGCCCGACGGTGATCACCGCCTCCGCGACCGAACTCAGCGCGGCCTCGGCGAACGCCTCGCTGCGGTCGAGCGCGTACTGGATCGACAGCCGTTGCAGCGCGGCCTTGCGCGCCCAGACGAGCGCGAGATACATCAGGAACATCGACGCGGCGAAATAGCAGACGAGCAGCAGCGCGACGCTCGAGCGGAACTCGTCGCTGAACGCCTTCGAGAAGCGGTCGGGCAGCCCGGACACGCGCTCGTTGATGTCCCACGCGTGACGCTCGAGCTCCTTCACGCGCGGATCGTCGCGATGGCCGCTGCTGACGAGCGCGTGCAGCTGGCTCGCGACGTTGCGGAATTCCGCCAGCTCGACGTCCGCCTGCATCCAGCACTGCAGCGCATAGTTGATCTTCGCGACCCAGCTGAGCGCGGGCAGCAGCCACGCGGCCGCCGTCGCGTCGGTCGGATCGATGCCGCTCGCGATGATCGCCTCGCGCGCGGTCACGCGATCAGGCGGCTTGCGCTGCAGCGCGGTGCGTGCGAGGCTCAGGCGATACGGCTTGTCGACCGCGGCCTCGTAGAGCTGGTACGCATGCTCGTCGCCCGTCTCCGCGTAGCGGATCAGATAGATGACCGCGTCCTTCTGCGACTTCGACCACGTGCTCTCGCCGCCGATGTAGACCCGCAGGAAGGACACCACCGTGAGACTCACGATCACAACGCACACGAGCACCGACACCATCAGCAGGATCGGCCATACGTCGAGCGCCGGCCTCAGTTCGGCCGTCTGGCCACTCCCGTCATTCAAGCCGAGCGCGCGTTCGCGCATGCTGGAAGTCCCGTTCATCATCCACCTTGCCTCTGCCCCGCCACCGCGCCGCTTCGTCGCGACGGTTTCGTATTCCCCCGGCGCGCGCGAACGCCGGAAACAAACCGGCGGCGACCCGTTGCCGGTTCGCCGCCAGATGCTCGAAGCGTGGCCTGTCCCGCTGTTCCTTGCGGAAGTCTTGCGTAAACTGGCCGTCTTGCGCGCATTCGTCTGCTCGTCGCGTTACATATGACGCGTTTGCTTGAATGCACGTGCGCGGCCGCCCGCGCAAGCGGCCGCGCAAGCGCGGGATAATCATACGATGCGCGGCGCGCCGCCGCTCAACCTTCTTTCAAACACCCTGCATTTTCAAGCGGTTCGCATGCGTGCGCAGCACCGCGACCGGATCGGCCGCGTACGCGCCGCGGATGCCGAGCAACTGGTTGATCTCGTCGAAGTGGTTCCACTTGTAGTCGGTCGAAATCACTGTTCCGTACAGCGAACTGCAGGTCGACGTGAAGCCGTCGTTCGGCCCCGCCTGCTTGAGCGCCATGATGTTGCCGGCCGTCAGGAACACGAGCGTCGACGGATCGAGCACGTTCGCCGGATCGACGACCGGGATCGTGCTCTTGTCGACGGCGCCCGTCGTGAGGCCGAACACCGTGATCGGCTGGTACGCGCTGCCGCTCCACGAATACAGCAAGTGCACGTTCCCGGCGACCGTCTCGCTCGGCGCACCCGGCGCGCACGCGCCCGGCGCGCCCAGGCCCGCGCTCGGGAACTGGTCGTTGAACTGCGTCGCGTACGGTGTGCTGAGCGCGTTCAGCGCGGCGATCGCATCCTGATTCGTGTTGTGCGCGTGGCTCGTCAGGATCCCGAAAATGTTCAGCAGCTCGCCGAAGATCGGCGTCGACAGGCCGGTCGGATCGAGCTTCAGCGCGCCGAGCACGAAGTCGGCGAACTGCGAGCCGCGATGCGGCGTCGCGATCGTCGTCACCGACGCGACGAGATCCGGCGCGACCGCCGCGACGTAGCGCGACGACAGTCCGCCCTGGCTGTGGCCGATCAGGTTGACCTTCTGCGCGCCGGTGACGGCGAGCACTTGCTTCACGTACGCGAGCAGCTGCTCGCCGCGCCCGTTCGGGCCGAGGTCGCTCTGGAATCCCGATAGATCGGCGATGAACACGGTCGCGCCGTGCTGCTGCAGATCGGACTGCATGCCGTACCAGTACGGCAGGATTCCGAAGTAGTCGTCGGTGCCCGTGAGGCCATGGACGAGGATGATCGGATAGCGCGTCGCCGCGTAGTCGTCGACCGCGCCCGCTGCGGTGTCCGCATGTACCGCCGGCGGCGCGGCGACCGCGCAAAACGCGGCGACGATCCCGGCCGCCCACGCTCTCCCCAGTTTTTTCCTCGCGACGCGCGCCGCCGCGGCGACACATTCGAACATCGAATTCATTGTTGATATCCCCTGTTTCAAGCCATACTCGAACGATGCCGCACGCCTGTTCGCCGCAGTCGCGGCGCCGGGCGGCAGCTCACCACCCCAAACAGAATCCGTGCACGTCGGCGCCGCGATTCTCCATCGCGACCGCGGCGCGCCATGCCGCGCCGAGCGCGACGTCGGCGACCGCCCAGCGCACGCCGTCGCTCGCGCATTCGTCACGCGCGGCGGGCAGCGCGGGCCACGGCATCTCCAGCTCGCGCGGATCGCGCCGCAGGCCCGTGCCGTGCGCCTTCAGCAGCGCCTCCTTGCGCGTCCAAAGCTGCAGCAGCAGCCGCTGGCGCGCGCAGGCCGGCGTTTGCGCGAACAGGTCACGCTCGCGTTCGCCAAGGCTGGCGGCCGCGAGCGCATCGACGTCGATCTTTCGATCGAGCGATTCGAGATCGCAACCGACCCGCTGCTTCGCGATCGCCATCAGCACCGCGCCGCTCCCGTGGCTCACGCTGAATTCGAGATCGCGGCCGAACAGCACCGGCTTGCCGCCCGGCTCGACGTCGAACACGAGCCGCGCCGGATCGACGCTCAGGTATTCGCCGAGCACGACCCGCAACATCGCGCGCGAGAACACGAACAGCTCGCGATGCGCGCCGTATTTGAGCCGCGCGGCGCGCTCGTGCTCGCTGAGCGACAGGCAATCGCGCTTCAGATACGATCCCGCCTCGTCGGCGCGTGCACGCCACACGTGCACCTCGCCTCGCATCAACCGCTCCGTCAGCGCAGCCGACGGCCTCGCGACGCTGAACCGCAGCGCCGCCATGTCGTCGTGCAACGTCGCGTGCGGCAATTCTTCCACCATCATTTGTCAGTCAACCTAAGTGTTTCAAACGCGCGCCAGCTGGATCGGCCGCGCTTCCTGCCCCACCTCGTCCGTCAGCCCGCCGTCTCCGCGACGCGAGCCTGCCACCAGACGAACAGCGGCGCACCGACGATCTCGAGTACGGTAAAGCCAATGAACGGCGGAAACGGTGCGCCGAGCGACACGAGCGAGATCAGCCGGCCGATTCCGCCGACGAAGATCATCGTCCACAGCGCACGGAACAGCACGCCGTTGCGCTCGATGTTCGGGATCGTGTAAAACGCGCCGAGCCCAAGCCCGAACCAGACGCCCGCGTAGAAGCGCAGATTGCTGTCGAGCGTCGCATCGGCCGGCAGCGTGACGCCGAGCGACGCATACAGCGGATCGTGGATGCCCATCATGCCGAGCGCGCCAGTGACGACCGGCACGGCCGCGAGAATCGCGGTGGCGATTTGCAGAATGCGTTTGCTCATCGTATGGTGGCCCTCGTTATTGGACGATTGACGACGTCTTATTGATAAAAAATGCCCAGGACCTGAACGCTGCTCGCTTCCGGCATCGCGCCGAAGCGGCTCCACGACGGTCCCGTCTGCCGCAGGAACTGCACGGCGACGTCGAACTTGTCGAAGCGGCGCCGCAGTTCCACCCAGTACTGCTGCCCCGCGCCGAGATCGAGCTGCGCGAAGCCCGTCAGATCGAGGCGGCGCATGAACACGTTGCGCCACGCGGCCATCAGGAACAGCCCATGCCGCGACGGCAGTTCCTGCGCGGCGATCGACGTGCGCACCGCGCGGCCCCACGCATACGGATCGCTCGCTTGCAGCGCGCGCCACTGCGATGCGGACGCGCCGCCGCTGTTGCTCTGCAGCTCCGCCGTCAACGACAGGTCGACCGGCAGCGTCCACGTGAAGCCAACCGCCGAGCGCGTGCGGAACGCACGATCCCGGTTGCCGCCCCCCGTCGCCGCGCCGATCAGCGACGGCCGCCAGCCGCCCGTCCATTCCGCGTACGCGACGACCGCATTGCCGAGCAGCACGCTCAGATTCTGCCCGAACTGCGGCGACTGTCCGCTCTCGCCATACAGCACCCATTGCGGCTGGATCGCCGGCGTGATCCGCTGACTGCCGACGAGCATCCAGCGATCAACGCCGTTCGTGCGCTGCAGGTCCGACGACGCGCGCGGATCGCCCGGCTCGCTGCGGCTCGCGAGCCGCGGCGACAGCATCAGCGCGATCGAGCCCGAGTCCCACACGCGCTGCGCGCGCACGCCGACGCTGCCGAGCCGGTTCGTGTGCCGGCTGTCCGGATCGGGCGGCACGTCCACGCTCACAGCGCCCGCCTTGAAGAAATCGGTCGGGTTGTAGCCGATCGCCGCGCCGATGCGCTCGTTGATCCGGCCCGCATCGATCGCCAGCAACGGCGACGGCTTCCAGCTTGCATACGCCTCCTTCACGAGCATCACGTCGCGGTGCGACGCCGCGCCGGACGACAGCGGATCGAAACGGTCGAACCGCATCGCGAAGTTCACGCTCAGTGTCGGCGTCAATGCCTGCTCGAACTGGCATTCGATCGATAACTGATTACGCCACGATGAAGCAGCATCGCGATCGTCGCTCCAACGCACTGCGTCCTGCACGCTGAACTTCCACGGCCGCGCCGTTTCCGGCGCGGCGACAGGCGTCGCGTCCGCGAGATCGAGCGCCGCGTTCGTCGCGTCGTTCGCCGCGTCCGCGTCGCCGGCGGCCGCGGCGCACGCCGGCATCGCCGCCGACGCGACCGCCGCGACCGCGCAAATCAGGACCGCCAACGATCTGCGCGTCATTGCGCCTGAAAGCGGGCCAGATAATCGCGTTGCAGCCATGCGTCCGGAATATCGCGCCACGCGTATCCGGAAAAACGCATCACAGTCACCCAGTTCGAGTCAAGGCCATCGATGATCACGGTTTCGGTCGGACGCTCGACGCCGAGTTCCGTCGTATAGCGCCGATAGAACGCGCTCTTCAGCAGCCGATCGCTTTCGGAATAGAACTTCGCCTTGACCGGCCGGCTGTTCGACGCGTCGAGCCACATCTCGATCCGATGGTACGTGAGGCCCTGGGCCTTGCCCGTCAGCGACAGCTTGTAGCAATGCCGCGTCTGCCGATCGCCGTCCATCACGTCCTCGGCGCCTTTCAGCTCCGCCTGATAGTCGTGCGCGAGATTGACGGTGACGACGTCGCCGTTCGCCGCCTGCCCGAGCAGACGCTGGTCCGGCGAAATGCGGATGCTCGCCTGGTTCGCCGGATCGTAAAACCACAGGTCGTTGCCGTTCTTCAGCATCAGCTTGCCCTTGTCGCGCGCGGGCGAGACGAAGCGCACCAGCGTGCGGAACGCGCCGCCCGGCGCGTCGGGCTTCGAATAGATCGACAGCGTGTTGCCGTCGACCTGCTTGCCGGAGCGGTATTCGGTCAGCGTCGCGGTCAGCACGAACGACTTCGTCGGCGTCCGGATCGCGTCGCTCTCCGCAAGCAGCTTCTGCGGATCGGGCGGCGTCTGCGCGTGCGCGAGCACAGCCGCGCCGAGACTCAAGCCGATCCACCATGTACGAAACAAGCGACGCACGCTCCACCTCCCGATCGATTCGATCTTTCGTTATTCAAACTGAAAATTGCCGCCGCTCATACGTAGCGCAGCGCGTCGACGATCGACAGCCGCGCCGCGTGGCGCGCGGGCAGCCACGCGGACAGCCCGGCGACGAACGCGAGCCCGACGAACGTCAGTGCGATCAGCCGCCATTCGCCCCAGACGCGCACCGTCAGCGCGACCGAGTCGATCCGCGCGGGCGGCGTCCACGCGAGCCCGCTGTGATTGACCGCGAACGCGAGCCCGAGCGCGACGAGCACGCCGATCGACGCGCCGACGAGGCCAAGCAGCGCGCCTTCGCAGACGAACAGCGCCTGGATGCCGCTGCGGCGCACGCCCATCGAGCGCAGCGTGCCGATCTCGACGGTCCGCTCGAGGATCGCGGTGCTCATCGTGTTGCTGACGACGAACAGCACGATCGCGCCGATCAGCACGAACACGAAGCCGAAGATCATCGAGAACATCCGGTTCGTCTGGTCATAAAACGGATTCAGTGCGGCGAAGTCGAGCACGTCGAGCGGCTGGCCTTCGAAGCGGCCGCCGAACAACTGGTCGATCCGTGCGCGTGCGGCGGGCAGTTGCGTGGTGTGCGCGAGCTGGATCTCGATCGCCGTCACGCGTGGTGCGTCGCCGCCATAGACGAGCCGCTGCGCGCGCGGCAGGTGCATCGCGAGATAGACGTCGTCGAGCTCCTTCACGCCTTGCTGCTCGGCCTTGACGACCGTGAAGCCGCCGACGTTCGGCGCGCCGTACGCGTTCGCCGCGAGCACCTCGATGTGCGTCGCGCTGGCGCGCTCGCCGTTGCCCTCACTCTTTTGCGCGTCCGCTTCGGCCGCCGCGAGCGCGATCACGTCCGCGGGCGCATCGGCTGCGGATGCGCCGGACGCCGCGCTCGCCGCCTCCTTCAAGTTGTCGCCATCGCTGCAGTCGGGCACGTGCAGCGGCGCGCACAGATGCAGCACGCGCGCGACGCCGTGCCCGACGAGCGCCGCATCGGGCACGGTGCCGACGAGCGGATACGGCTTCGGCGCCAGCGGGAAGCCATAGTCGTTCCACTGCTGCATCCGGTTCTGCTCGTCAGCGATCGCACCCTGCGCGAGCACCGTGCGCGACACGCCCGCTTCGAAGTTGCCGGCGATCCCGCCGAACTGCAGCGTCGGCGTGATCACCGCGATCATCGTCGCGAGCACCGGATCATCGCGCAGCTGCGCGATCAGACGCTCATAGCCGCCGATCCCGTACGCGACCGGATTGCCGCTGCCGTACTGGTAATAGCCGTGCCGCTGAATCTGCAAGTGCCCGCTGCGCCGCACGAAATCGGTCTGCAATCCGAACGTGATGTCCTTGCTGAAGCCGCCGAACAGCAGGACCGCGCAAACGCCGGCGATCATCGCGAGCAACGTCGTGATCGAGCGCCGCCGGTTCCGCTGCAGGTTGCGCAGCGCCAACATGAAGGTATGCATCAGCTTTACGCCTCCTGCGCGATGCGGCGACGATCGACGATGCGGCCGTCGCGGATCTGCACGACGTCGTCGGCTGCATCCAGCACCTGCGGATCGTGCGACGACACGATGAACGACACGCCGCTCTCGCGCTGCATCCGGTGCATCAGCGCGATGATCGCCTGGCCCGTGACGCTGTCGAGGTTCGCGGTCGGCTCGTCGGCGAGCACGAGCGACGGCCCCGCCGCAAGCGCGCGCGCGATCGCGACGCGCTGCCGCTGGCCGCCCGACAACTGGCTCGGCCGGTGCGCGTCCTTGCCGTTCAGGCCAACCGCGTCGAGCAGATACGCGACGCGCGACGCGCGTTCGCGCGCGGGCGTGCGCGCCATCAGCAGCGGATATTCGACGTTCTCGTACGCGGACAACACGGGCAGCAGGTTGAACGACTGGAACACGTGGCCAACCTGTCGCGCGCGAAAGTCGGACAGCGCGTCGTCGGACAATGTCGCGGTGTCCTGCCCGGCGACGACGACACGCCCCGCGTCGGGCCGATCGATGCAGCCGATCATGTTGAGCAGCGTCGTCTTGCCGCTGCCGGACGGGCCGCTCAACACGGTGAAGCGGTTCGCGTCGATGTCGACCGACACGCCAGCCAGGCCGGTCACTTTCACGCTGCCGAGCAGATAGGTCTTGCTGATGCTATCGACGGAGACGATCGTCATCACGCCTCTCCCGCTTGCACGCGCACGGCGGAAGGCGTGGCGGGCGTGGCGGACGCCGGCGCCGCGGTCGCGACGGCCACGGGCCGCCCCTGCCGCGCCGCCACGCGCGAATCGGGCAGCGCGCGAATCAGCCGCTTCAGTTGCAGCCGGTAAGCGAAATGCTCGACTTCGATCACGTGCCGCTGCGTGTCGCTGAAATGAATCCCGCCGTTCCAGTTCGAGCGGTCTCGCCGGATCAGCCGATCGATCCGCGCGGCCTTGCGCGGCGCCGCGTCGCGCGCGCGCAGATAGCGCGCGACGAGTTGCGCCTGATAGTCCATCAGCGGCCAGTTGCCGGTCGACGTCTGAAACAGGCCGATGAAGAACAGGTTCGGATGCGCCTGATCGAAGATGTTCAGATACAAGCGCGGCTGCATCTTGTCCCATTGCAGATACGACGGGTCGAGAAACGGAAAGCTGAGCTGGAAGCCCGTTGCGTAGACGATCGCGTCGATCTGCTCTTCGCTGCCGTCCGAGAACGCGACGCGGTCGCTCTTCAGCTCGACGACGTCCGGCTTCGCGACGAGATCGCCGTGTCCGAGGTGATAGAACAGCGTCGAGTTGATGATGAAGTGCGCTTCGAACAGCTTGTGGTCCGGCTTCGGCAGCCCGTAGTCTTCCGGCTGGCCGGCCGTCGTCAGGCGCAGGAGCCGCACGCCGAAGAAGCGCCGCGCCCACAGCGGCAGGCGCAGCTTCAACGGCCACTCGGCCCAGCGATCGGCAGGAATCCCGAATAGAAATTTCGGCCAGTAGTAGTAGCCGCGCCGCGTGCTATGGAACACCGCGCGCGCGTGATGGACCGCCTCGACCGCGATGTCGCAGCCCGAATTGCCCGCGCCGACGACGAGCACCCGCTTGTCCTTCAGCACATCGGGCGTCTTGTACAGCGCCGAATGCAGTTGCAGCCCGTCGAAGCGACCCGGATAGTCGGGCACCTGCGGCTTCGACAGATGGCCGTTGCAGACGAACACGCCCTTGTAGTGGCGCACCTCGTGGCCGTCGAGTTCAACGCGCCACAGCCCGCCGTCCGCGAGCGGCGCGACTTCGAGCACGGTCCGGTTGAACTCCGCGTGCTCGTAGACGCCGAAGCGGCGCGCGTAGTCGCGCAGGTAAGCGAGCGCCTGATCGCCGCGCGCGTACGTCGGATAATCGGCGGGCATCGGGTAGTCCGTGTATTCGGAGAACGCGCGCGAGCTGATCATGTGCACCGACTTGTAGATCGCGCTGCACGGCTTGCCGTAGTACCACGTGCCGCCGATGCCGTCTTCGCGTTCGATCAGATCGAATGCGATGCCATGCTCGCGCAGGTTCTTCGCCGTCGCAATGCCGGCCGCGCCGCCGCCGATGATGCAGTAGCGGTTGCTGCAATCCCGATTCGCCGACGCTGCCGTCGCCGCTGTCGGTTCCGTTGTCGCTTTCGTCGTTGTCATCGTTGTCGTTCTCTCACTTGTGCGGTCGCGTGTCATGCCGTCAGCGGGTCAGCAAGCGCGCCCGCTTCAGGCTGTGTCGCCTGCGCGGCGTCGACGCGCGTGTCGTCGAGGCGCAGCAGCACGTAGCCGCGCGCGTCGATCATCGCGAAGCGGCCGGTCGCATACTCGACGACGCCGTCGGCCGACGATGCCGGCAGCCGTGCGAGCTTCGCGCCGCCGATCCGCCAGACGGCGGGCGCGTCGGATTGCGCCGCACCCCATTCGGCGAGCAGGACGCGCAGCACGTGCTCGACGTGATTGACGGGCAGGCGCAGCTCGAGCGGAAACGGCAGCGTCCACAAGCTCAGCACCGCGGCGGGCGGCACGCGGCCGATCCGCACGATGCCGGCCGACGCGTCGTCGGGCACGCTCCAGTCACCCGCCGGCAGCAGATCGCCGTTCCACGCGGCGTGCGGCGCGCTCGTCAGCCTCGATGGTTCGAGCGTCGCGTCGGGCGGCCGCGCATACGCGGCGCCGATCTGCTCAGGCTCCGTCCGGTAGACGAGCGTCATGCTGAGCAGCTCGGCTTGCGTGCGCGCGTCGCTGCAGCGCACGTCGACGCACCAGGCATCGCCGATCATGTAGCCGGCCGCCTCGCTGCCGATCTCGACGGGCGCGCCGCCGTTCGACACGTCGGGCAGCGCGTCGAGGCGCAGCACGACGTTCGTCATCTCGCTCAGGTCGCGCGGCTCGCCCGTCGGCGGCATCACCCAGTCGCCGACCGCGCACGCATGCTCGAGCACGAGCGATGCGGGAAGCACCGCCCGGCCGTTGAAGCGGAACGCGTGCGCGTATGGCGCGACGGCCGGATCGATCGCATAGCGGCCTTCGAAGCGCTTGAACGGCCGAAAGCGCAGCGGCTCGCCGACGTGATGCCGGCGCGTGACGAGCTCGCCGATGTTCGGCAGCTCGCGAATCGGCAGGAAGCCCTTGATCTGCACGGGCGTCGGCGCGCGACCGACCGCGCCCATGAACATCACTTCGCCGCTGCCCGGCGACGCGAGCTCGCGCAGCCAATGCCGCACGCCCTCGTCGACGTTCATCGGCGTGATGTAGCGCTGCGTGACTGCGAAGTTCGTGATCATTCCGACGCCTTCCCATGTCGGCCACACGAGCGTCTTCACGCCGCACGCGGGCGGAAGCGCATGCTTCGCCGCCCAGAGACCGAGGCGCGCGAGCCCTTCGTTCGCGGCCGCGTAGTCGGTCTCGCCCGTCATTCCGCCCCAGCGGCCCGTCAACGAGCCGACGTTGCAGAACTGCACGAGCCGCGGCCGGGTGCGGACGGCATCGCACAGATTCGCGAAGCCGAGCACCTTCGTGCGGACCGTGCGCGCGAAGTCGTCGGCGCCCTTCTGGATCAGGCGCACCGGTTGGTCGACGCCCGCGTTGTGGATCACCATCCGCAGCGAATCGCCGAGCTCGTCGCACAGCGCGCGCACGGCCGCGCGATCGGTCACGTCGCAGACCCGATAACGAACCGGCAAATCGAGCGCGGCCATCTCGTCGAGCGCCGCCTTCAACTCGCGCCGCCGCTTGAGCCGCTGCAGCATCGCGCGAATCGCCTTCGGCGGATTGTCGGGCGTCGCCGCGCGCAGTTGCTCGAGGCCGTATCGCTTGAAGCCTTCGTCGTCGAGCGCCATCCACGGCTCGCTGCCGTCAGGCGACGCCTCGCGTCCCGTGACGATCACCGTGCAGCCGTGACGCTCGGCGAGCGCACGCGCGCACAACAGGCCGATTCCGCGCGCGCCGCCCGAGAACAGCACGGTGTCGCCCGGCGCGAGCGAAGCGCGCGCGTCCACGGCAAGCGGCGGCAGTTCATTGCGCCGCGCGTGCAGCGTGTAGCGCACGCCCTGCCGGTAGCCGACCTCGAAGAAGCCCCAACGATAGAGCTCGTTGACGACGAGCCGGTCGACGCGGCCCGTCTCGTCGGGCGCGATGTCGAGCACGCGCACGTTGCAGTTCGGCAGCTCCTGCGGCAGCGTCTTTGCGAGTCCCGCCCACAGGCCGCCGAGCGGCTGCGCGCCGGCGGCGGCGTCGCCGTAACCCATCATTCCGTCCATCCACGTGAGCGCGACGTAGAAGAGCCGCGACGTATCGTCCTCCGCCGCCCAGTCGCCATAGCACGCCTTCAGCAGCTCGACCGTGCGGCGCATCGGCGCTTCCCATGCGCTCGCGTCGTCGAGCGTGAACGGCGCTTCGAGCCCGAGATCGACGATGCCGTCGAACGGGCCCGCTTCGTTGACGAACGTCCGCGCGGCCTCCGCGTAATCGGCGTTCACTGCGGGCGCGAACACCGACACCTTCGTGCACGTCCGCGCGAGCGCGGCCGTGATGCGCTCGACCGTGCCGCCGCGCCCGTTGACGAGCGCGATTCGCTTGCCGCTCAACGCGGGCGACGGCGCATCGGGAACCGGATCGACGGGGGCCGGCCGCCACGTGAAGCGCCATGCGGGCACGCCGCGGGCGCTCGCGTCAGCGGCTGCATCACGCGGCGCCGCTGTGCTCGGCGTCGCGAGCGACAGCCTCGCGGCGTCGGCGTGTTGCCGGTTCGCCGCACGCTCGTCGGCCACGGCCGGGCCGCTCGCATGCGCGACATCGAGCGCTTGCGCCGATTCCGCCGCTGCCCCCGCCGCCGCGCTCGCGCCGATCTCGCCCGCCGCCGCCATCGGACACGCGGCGCCCGTCGGCTCGACCGTATCGCCGAGCGGCCGCAGCGCACGTGCAGCCTCGTGCTCGCGCACGCGCGCGAGATGACTCTGCTGACGCTCGCGCGGCTTCACGACCAGACGGATGCCGTGCACCGGCCGCAGCGAGATCGTCGCGCCGAGTTCGATCGGATGGCCGGGCAGCGCGTTCAGATCGAAATGCTGCGCGACCACCGCGACGAGCACGCGCATCTGCAACAGCGCGGTCTGGAAGCCGATGCACTTGCGCATCCCGCCGCCGAACGGGAAATAGACGAAGCGATGGCGAGCTGCCGCCTCGCTCGCGAAGTTCTCCGGATCGAACGCGTCCGGATTCCGCCAGAACGCCGGATGACGATGCGTGACGTACGGCGACATGAACACCGACGAGCGCGCCGGAATCCGATAGCCGCCGATCTCGTCGTCTTCGACGAGATCGCGCGTGAAGCCCCAGATCGGCGGATAGACGCGCAGCACCTCGTCGACGACCTGCGACAGATACGGCAATTGTTCGAAGTCCTGCACGGTCGGCGCGCGCCCGCCGAGGCGCGCGTCGAGCTCGTCGCGTAGCTGGCGCAGCACCGCCGGATGCTGCGCCAGCGCATACAGCGCCCACGCGAGGCCCGCGCCCGTCGTCTCATGGCCCGCGAGGAACACGGTCATCACTTCGTCATGCACTTCCTGCTGCGTCATCGGCGCGCCGGTGTCGGGATCGCGGGCATTCAGCAGCAGCGAAATCACGTCGCTCGGCTCGCAGCGTTCGTCGCGGTGATCGGCGATGATCTTCGCGATGATCGTGTCGATCGCGCGGCGCGCGTGCGCGATCCGGCGATTGAAGCGCGTCGGCGCCCAGCGCGGGATGAAGTCGTTCATGTTGCCCTGCGGCATCATCGCTTCGATCCCGAAGCGCACCGCCGGCCCCACAGCCTCCGCATGCGTCGACACGTCGGTGTTGAACACCATCAGCCCGAGCATCCGCAGGCTCAGGTGCATCATCTCCTCGACGACGTCGATCGACTTGCCGGGCGGCAGCGCGCTCCAGCGATGCGCGAGCGCGAGCGCCGCGTCGCCGACCGCGGCCGTGTGCGCGTCGACCTGCTTCTTGTGAAAGAGCGGCTGCACCGCGCGTCGGTGGCGGCGCCAGAATTCGCCGTCGGTCGTCAGCAGGCCGTCGCCGAAGAACATCTTGAAGTTGTCGTAGAAACGCCCGCGCACGTAGTTGCGATGGTTCTCCTGCAACACGTACTGAACGTGGTCCGGATGCGCGAGCGCATGCGTGACGAACGGTCCGAGCCGGTTGCGCGCAACGTCGCCGTATTGCTGGTGCAAACGCAGCAGCATCGTAATCGGATTGCGCTTGTATGCGGCGAGGTTGCCCATCACGAGGCTGCCGCGCGGCCCCGGCGCCTGGCGGTGCTTGCTCATGCCGTCTCCCGCTCGGTTGCAAGGCGCGCGGCGAGCGCGTCGACCTCGGCCTTCGTCGCGTACGCGCCGGTCGTCCGGTGCACGTAGCCGATCACGACGCCCGACACGCCGCTCATCTCCATCAGCATGCGGCCGTCGGACCGCACCGCGGCGAAGCGGTTGCCGGCGTGCGCGCCGTCGAGCGCGAACTCGCGGGGCGTCGCGTACAGATCGATCCGGTCGTAGCGGCGTGCGAGTTCGCAGTCGTTGCCGCCTTCGTACAGATCGATCCGGCCGATCGACACCGGCGCGGCGAGCGGGATGTAATCGCCCGCGACGTAGTTCAGCACCGCGACGCGCGCGAGGCCGTCGAGCATGATGCTCGGGACGACGAAGCGCGAAAAAACCGGGTCGCCGGGCGCGACGTTCAGTTGGTAGCGCGCGACCTTGCCCGACGCGGTGACGCCCGTATCGGCCGTCGACACGAACATGCCCGTCAGGCGCACGGGTGCCGATTCGAAGTGGTACGGATCGGCGACGGGCGTGCGCGGCTCGTCCGGCCGCATGGGCCAGACGGGCGCGCTCGCGTAGCGCGGCGCGACGAGCGCCTTGATCTCGAAGTGCAGCTTGTCCTGCACGAGCACCTGGCCGTTCGGCGCGAGCACATCCCCCGTGATCCGCACCTGCACGACGGCCGCATCGCCCTCGCGGCCGACGACCTGCGCGTGGATGCGCTTCGTGCTCGGCCGCTGCGCGTCGTACACGCGCAGGAAGTGGCGGAACGCGGCATCGCGGAAGCCGACGACGCGCAGCCCCGGCAGCAGCTTCATCGCCGCCTCGGCCGCGAGCTCCGGCACGAACGTGCCGGGCAGCGTTGCGAAGCGATTCACGACGTGGTGCTGCAGGTATGCATCGGTGCGCAGATCGAAGATGCGCTCGAACGTCACGCTGTCGCTCGTGCGGCGCACTTCGCGGCCGAGATAGAAATCGTGGCTCGGCGGCGGCGCGATACGATCGCGCGGCGGCGTCGGATGCGATGATCGCTGCGCCGGCTGCCCGGCACGCGCGCCCGGCGCGGCTTGCACGTTCGGTGCGTAGCTCCGCGGTTGCACGGACCGTTCCGTCCGCGCGGCCGGCGCGGACTCGGGCGCCTCGAAGAACGCCGGCAGACGCGCCTCGATCGCGCGCCGCTCGGCCGCGCCGAGATGCACGGAACTCGCCGCGCGCTCGGTCAGATTGAGCTCGCGCAGGAAGTGATGAATGCCCTCGTTGGTCCGCATGCTCGTGAAGAGCCCGCTCCTCTCGAGAAACGCGCGCTTGATGGGATTCGCGCCGAGACCGACCGAGCGCCACAGCCCCCAGCCGATCGTGAACTCGTCGCGCGCGAGCGCCGCGCGATGGTAGGCGGCCTGCGTGTTGAGGAAATCGTTGCCCGATGCGTAATCGGTTTCGCCCGCCTGGCCCGTCAGTCCGATGACCGATCCGAAGTTGCACCACGCGCGCGGTTGCGCGGCGCCGAATGCGTCGCGCACGTTCCAGTAGCCGCGAATCTTGATGTCGCGCACCGCGACGAAATCGTCGAACGACTTCCCGTTGATCGCCGCGGGGCCGTTCAGGCCCGCCGCGTTGACGACGAAATCGATCGGCCGGCCCGTCGCGACGATCTTGTCGACCGCCGCGCGCACGCTGCCCGCGTCAAGGACGTCGGCACGCAAATAGAACACCTTGTTCGGGCCGCAGTACGACTTCATCACGTCGATGTTGCTGCGCGCGGCGCGCACGTCGACCTGGTGCTCGAATGCCTTGATGATCGCGGGCACCGGCAGATGCGGATTGAGCGCCTTCTGCTCGCGGATGTAGTCGGGACGACGGCGCGCGAACGCTTCGTCGCTGCCCGCGAACACGTCGGGGCCGTATGCGTCGAGCCCGCTTCTGCCGATCAGATAGATCGTCGGCTGGAAGTGCTCGGCGACCGCTTTCATCAGCTCGGCCGTGATCCCGCGCGCGCCGCCGAATGCGACGACGACCGAATCGGGATCGAGCCGCGCGAAACCGTCGGCGGGCAGCTCGCCCGCGTCGCGCGTCACGCGCGGCGTCAGACGCCGGCCGCCGCATAGCGCGACGACGGGCAGCAGATGCTGCGCGCCGCTCTCGCGCTCGGCCTGTGCGATGCCTTGCCGGATGTCCGCGTCGTCCGTCAGCACGGCGAGCGAGCGCGCATTCGGCAGCTCGATCGCGAGCGCCTTCACGAGGCCCGTGAACATCCCCGCATCCGGATGCAGCACGTCTTCCTTCACAGCGTCGAGCAGCAGCGCGATGAACGAGCCCTGTTGCGCGACGCCGTCGTAGCACTGCTTGAGCGCGAGGAACGCGAGGTCGTGCAGCTTCAGCAGCCCGGGCGACGGTGCGGACAAACGATCCGGCGCGAGCACGCTCGTGTGCAGCGACGTCAGCAGCCGCACGTGGCGCGTGCCCGCGGGAATCAGCCCTCGCAGCGCGGCTTCGCCCAGCGTATCGACGACGGCGAGCCGCGCGCGCGAGAACGTCGTCGCGCGAGTGGACAGCACGAGCAGATCGGCGGGCAGCATGCCGATGCCGTCGAGCAGCTCGGGCGCGTCGGTCACGACGACGCTGCCCGCGGGCAGATACGCGATCGCGCCCGCGCCGGCATGCCACGGCGTTTCCTGCAAATCGATCCGATAGCGGGCGACGCCAAGCGGCTCGCCGTCGGCGGCGACGTCGGTCGCTTTCAGCGTCGCGGGGATCGGCACGCGCTTCTCGGTCGAAGCGGCGGCAACGGGCGGCGCAACGGGTGCCGTCGACTCCGTTCTCACGGTCGGCGCGAGCGGCGCGAGCGGCGCGACGGCATGCACCGTCGATGCCGAAGCCGCAACGGGCGTCGACGACGATATCGAAAAGTGAGAAGAAACGGGAGCCGATGGAGCTGCCGGAGCTGCCGGAGCTGCCGGAGCTGCCGGAGCTGCCGGAGCTGCCGGAGCTGCCGAAGCTGCCGGAGCCGCCGAGGACACGCCGGGCGCATCCACGCCGGGCGCATCCGAAACGGCGTGCGTGCGCGTGCTATCGTCGCCGACCGGCGGCGCGTTGCGATCGACGCGCAAGCCGAAGCGCACCCGATCGCGATCGTTGCCCAACGCGACCGACGCGGCGTCCTCACCGCCGACGAGCGCGCGCAGCACGGCGAGCGCGCCGTCGGCGCCGGCGTACGTGACTTCGCGGCCGTCGGCATCGCGCAGCGCGCATTGCGGCGCGGAAACGTCCGCGAACGCGCGGTCGCTCTCGACCCACGCAAGCACCGGCAGCCCGGCCGCGTCGGCCTGCGCCTTCGTCGTCACCGCGAACAGCACGATCCCTTCGGCGAGCGGCCGATCGAACGCGGGCTGCACTTCGTCGGCCGAGTTGCCGTTGATGCCGCCGACGATCACCATGTCGAGCTCGCCGCTTCTCAGGAAGCGCGACGCGACTTCGAACGCGGCAAGCGTCGACGCGTGCCCGGCGTCGACCGTCATGTTCATCCCGTGCAGATCGTGATAGTTCGCGACGCGCGCGGGAATCACGTTCGGCATCATGCCGGGGAACGCATTTTCGGTCGTCGGCGGCACGAGGCGCTTCGTTTTTTCGGCGACGCGCGCAAGCGCATCGTCGAGCGCCGGGCGCGACGCATCGTCGACGCTCGCGCGCACGGCGGTCGCGATGTCGTCGAGATAGCAGCGGCTCGCGTACAGCGCGGCGTTGCGCGTCGGCCCCATGTGGCCCATCACGATGCCGATCGCGTTCGCATGCGCGCCCCAGTAGTCGCTCAACTGCTCGCGCATGTCGTGCGCGGCGTCGAGCGCCATCAACTGGCAGCGGTCGAGCGCGCGCAGCACCGCAGGCGGCATCCGCACGCGATCGAAGCTCGGCAGCGGATACGTGAGACCGAAGCTCGCGCCGGGCGCGGCGCTCGCGCCGTTCAGCCACGCGGCGATCGCGTCGCGGCCGTCGAGCCCGGGGAATTTCGCGGACCAGCCGACGATCGCGAGCGGCTCGCGATTGACGCGCGCGGCAGGCTTCGACGCACGCAGGTCCGGCCGGTATTCGCCGACGATCAGATGGCCGTTCGTGCCGCCGAAGCCGAAGCCCGACACCGCGGCGACGCGCGCCGCATCGGCCTTGCGCGGCCAGTCGACGGCCCGCGTCGGAATCGTGAAGCCGCTCGCGTCGATGCCGAACTCCTGCGGCGGCTCGGAGAAGCGATGCTGCGGCGGAATGCGGCCGTGCTCGAGCGCGAGCAGCACCTGGATCAGCGACACAACGCCCGCCGCCCAGCCGGTATGGCCGACGAGCGACTTGTTCGACGTCACGTACACCGGCCGGTCGCGCTTCAGCGTGTCGCGCAAGCTCTGGAATTCGGCGAGGTCGCCCGCGGGCGTGCCCGTCGCGTGCGCGACGACCCAGTCGACCGCGTCCTTCGGCACGTCGGTCTGCCGGTACGCGCGATCGATCGCGATGCGCTGGCCGGCCGAATTCGGCGCGTAGATCGCCTTGCCCTTGCCGTCCGACGACGAGCCGAACGCCTTCAGCACGCCGAGCACGCGGTCGCCGTCGGCGAGCGCGCGCTTCAGGCGCTTCAGGATCACGACGCCCGCGCCGTCGGAGAACAGCACGCCGTCGCACGCCTTGTCGAACGGCCGCACTTCGCCGCTCCTCGACAGCCCGTGCAGCTTCGAGAACAGGATCGAGCCGCGCGGCGCGAGCGCGAACGCGCCGCCGCACGCGACGACGTCGTGCTTGCCGGCGAGCAGACTCTTGATGCCGAGGTCGACCGAATAGAGCGACGACGAGCACGCGGTGTCGACCATCATGTATTCGGCGTCGTCGGGCAGCACGCCGCGCATCGCGTTCAGGCCGACGCGATGCGGGAAGAATTCGGACAGCTCGCCCGTGCCGCGCGTATAGCGCGCGCGCAGCACCGCCTCGATCTGCGCGATGCGGCGCTCGCGCTCGCCGGGCGACGCGCCGGCTTCGTCGAGCGCGTCGCGCAACCGCGCGCGCATCGCCGCGAGCACCATCCCTTCTTCGAGGTGCTGACTGCCGTCCGCCGTGTAGCCTGCGAGAAACGACGTGCGGTCGCCCGCGCGAACGCGAACGCCGTCGAGCGCCTGGCGCAGCGAATGGCGCAGCCACAGCGTCGTCAGCTCGTCGGGCGCGGCGGCAGCCTCGATCTCGGCGCGCAGGCGGGCCTCGGGCTCGAAGCGCTCGTTGAACACCGAGCGCGACTGATAGCTCTTGTCCTCCGCTAACGGATCCGGCGAATAGAACGATCTGCATTCCCAACGATCGGGCGGCACGTTGCCGAACAGCTCGGGGCCGTTCAGCAACGCCTGCCAGAACGCTTCCGGGTCGCTCGCGCCGGGCAGCGCGACGCCCATGCCGACGACGGCGATTTCGTCGGCGTCGTCTTCGGACGCGCTTTCGGCGTCGGGCGCGCCGAGGCCCGCATCATACAGGGCGGCCGACGTCGCCGGCGCGGCGCCAGCGCTCGCCCGGCTCGGAAACGCAGTCGACGATGGCGCGACATCGCCATTCGGCAAGGCGGAATCCGCCGCCGCGCGCCACTCGCGCCGCGGCGACAACGTCTCGCTGCACAGCGACAGCCCGCCGTCCGCGACGATCACCTGCCCGGTGATCCAGCGCGCGGCATCCGACGCGAGGAACAACACGACGTCCGCGAGATCCTCGGCCGTCGCGAGGCGGCCGAGCGGCGTCGCCGCGCTGATCACGCGCTTCGTGTTGTCGGGATCGGGAAACTGCGCGGCGACGTCGCCGTCGATCAGCGCCGACGACGCGCCGTTCACGCGAATCCCGAGGCTCGCATACTCGCCGGCCAGATAACGCGTCAGCGATTCGAGCGCGGCCTTCGCGGTGCCGACGACGAGATAGTTCGCCGTCACGAGCGTCGAGCCGACCGACGACACGTTGACGATCGCGCCGCCGCCCGCGCGCGCCATCAGCCGCGCGGCGCGGCGCGCGCACCAGAACGCGCCTTTCAGATTGGTGTCGAGCGCGCGGTCGAAATGCGCGGCGTCGATGTCGTCGACGGGCAGCAGCGCACCGGACGCCGCGTTGTTGACGAGGATGTCGAGCTTGCCGTATTTCGCTTCGATTTCGTCGAACATCCGCTCGACCTGCGCCGGCTGCGCAACCGACGCGCGCACGACGTCGACCGTCGCGCCGAGCGCACGCAGCTCGGCCGCGGTCTCTTTCGACGCGTCGAGCGAATGAAAGAAATTGACGATGACATGCGCGCCTTCCTCGGCAAAGCGGCGGCAGATCGCCTTGCCGACGTTCTTTGCCCCGCCCGTCACCAGAACCCGTTTCCCCTTCAGATAGGAATTCGACATAAATCGCAGTGGTCAGGATTACCAAACATTCGGACGAGACTCTCCGTCTGATCCGGCCCTCTCCTCTCGTTTTTCTCGTGGCGCGCGGTGCGTGCGCGGCGCTCAGCTCATGACGAGCGCCGCCGCCTTGCCCTGGTGTTCATGGACGAAGTCGACGATCTGCCCCATCGCCTTGAAGTCGCCGGCGCGGAAGTTCGCCGGCAGCGGCGGCAGCCCGTAGCGGGCGGTGATCCGCTGGATGATCTCGGTCTGCTTGACCGAATCGATCCCAAGCTCCGCTTCGAGCTCGACCGTCTCGGTGAACACTTCGACCGGATACTCCATCGCTTCCGCGTAGATCGCGACGAGCTCGGTGAAGAGCCGGTCGCGCGGCACGTGCGCGGTCGGGGCCGCGGCGGGCGCGGCCGGTGCTTGCACGATTGGAGCGGCCGGCGCTTGCGCGGCCGGCGAAACGCTCGCCGCAGCCGCATGCGCGGCCGGCGCGAAACCGGCCGCGCCGCCGCGTTCGGTCACGATTTGCGGCGCGGGCGTCGCCTGCAGCCCCCGCGCGTCGAAGTAACGCTTGAGCTCGCCCTTGATCTTCTCGACGATCCCCGGACCACTGTCGCGCCAGAACTCGTCGAAATCGAGTTGCAGATGGCTTGCGCGAATGTCGTCGTTCATGACACTACCCCCATTGAAATATGCGAGAACGTTCTCCAGGCCGCCGAGTTCGCCTCCCACGCTCGACGCGCCCGGAAAGGTCTTGATGGCGCCGGGTCCCAGCGCGCGCACCGCGATCTTGCTGAGCGCATTCAGCGCACCGCACTCGACGAGCGCGCCGACACCCGCGGCTTTCAGTCTTGCGACCCCATCTCCGAACCGGACCGGCAATACGAGATGGCGCGCGAGACACGCGCCGAGATCGTCGGCTGCCGAGTAATAGCGATTCAATATCGGTGAATAAACCGGATATTCGAGCGCTTTATTTCTATAAGCTTTCAGACGTCGCCCGAATTCAATTCGCGCATTTTCCAGATCGTCATGATGAAATGCGTAAGGCGAATTCAATACTTGCGCGGATGTATTATTTCGAATGCAATAAGCCGAGAATTCATCGACGTATTCTTGCGCGCCCGATACGACGGTCTGTGACGCATGATTTTCGACCGCGATCTGCACGCGCCCCTTGCGTTCTTCGGGCGCGCCGCGAAAGCATGCGGCGAGATGCGCGCGCACCGCGTCGGGTGACGCGGACACGGCCGCCATCCGGCCGCCGGCGGGCGCGGCCGCGCGCAGCGCGTCGATCCGGTCGCAGACGATGTCGGCGCCTTCGTCGATCGAGAACGCGCCGCCGCACGTGAGCGCGGCAATCTCGCCGAAGCTGTGTCCGACGAGCACGTCGGGCCGCACCGCACGCGCGCGCAGCGCCTCGAAGTATGAGATGGACGTCGCATAGATCGCGAGTTGCAGCAGATCCGGCGCGTATTGCAGGAGATCCTCGACGCCGACGTGCTCGTCCCACAGCGTCGCGAGCAACGGACGGCG
This sequence comes from Burkholderia sp. BDU5, assembly GCF_001522845.1. Taxonomy (NCBI): domain Bacteria; kingdom Pseudomonadati; phylum Pseudomonadota; class Betaproteobacteria; order Burkholderiales; family Burkholderiaceae; genus Burkholderia; species Burkholderia sp. BDU5. The sequence goes on from NZ_LOWC01000121.1 coordinate 49,527, forward strand.
CAGCCGTCGGACGGAAACGGCATCGATGGCTTGCATCGCCCGCTGCACCGCGGGATACGCGCCGCTCAACGCCCGCGCCGCGCCCGCATGGAATGCGCCTTGCCCGGGAAACAGAAATGCAACTTGCACCATGTGATTGCCTTTGCCCACCACCAACGCCGAACGGCCCGATGTCGATCGGTCTAGAATTCGTCCCCTCAGCCTCCTGCTGAATATTTATTCGATTACGCATCGCGCCGACGATATGCAATCCTTAAATCCAATAATGTATTGGCGTAAAGTAACATACACGCTTACACACCTATGTTCGCCAAACCACATATCTTCTGTGCGCATTTACACGTCGAATAGGCATGCCGTCGCACCGCGCCGATCCGAACCAAAAGGCAATTTCGCGGCGCCGTTTGTTAAAAATGTTGAATTAAACGGCTGAAAATCGATATTCACGCGCGGCGGCGCCGATTGGCGGCCGCCGCGAACGAATCGGCGCGCGCCGGCGGGCGGCCGCGCGCGCAATAGTCCCGCCGCAACGCCGCATCGTTCCCCAAGCCCTGCACCCGCCTTCGTGCCGCCTCCCTGTCGCTTTCCGTCACATTCCAACCCTATTTCGTAACAATCCGGCGAGATTCACATGCGCCGGAACCTTGCCGACTCTGAAACCCGCGCGCCGGTATACTTGGACACTTTGCCTTTCCGCAGCCCCCCAACCCGCCGCCTCATGCTGACTTCCGTCCTCGTCCGACTCGTCGCCTGGTCGGTGCGGCGCCCTATCTGGGTCGTCGTGCTGTCGCTCGTCGTCGCCGCGCTCAGCAGCGTCTATGTCGCACACCATTTCAAGATCAACACCGACATCAGCAAGCTCGTCGAGAACGACCCGCAATGGGCCGCGCTCGGCGATGCGATCGATGACGCGTTCCCGCAGCGCAGTCAGACGATCCTCGCGGTCGTCGAGGCGCCCGCGCCCGAATTCGCGACCGCCGCGGCCGATGCGCTCGCCGACGGCCTGCGCCGCGAAACCGAAGCGGGCCGCATCGGCCAGGTGTCCGAGCCCGGCGGCGGCCCGCTCTTCGAGCACAACGGCCTGCTGTTCCTGCCCCAACAAGACGTCGCGACAACGACCGCGCAGCTCGCGAGCGCGCGGCCGCTCATCAACGTGCTCGCGAAGGATCCGAGCATCGCCGGCCTCGCGACGACGCTGTCGACGACGCTCGGCGTGCCGTTGCAGTCGGGCCAGGTCAAGCTGTCCGGGATGGCGAAGCTGCTGTCGCGCAGCGCGGCGACCGTCGACGACGTGCTGGCCGGCAAGCCGGCCGCGTTCTCGTGGCGCGCGCTCGTCGACACCGACGCGGCCCGCGAGCCCGCGCGCACGTTCGTGACCGTGCAGCCCGTCGTCAACTACGGCGCACTGAAGGCGGGCGAGCAGACGTCCCGGACGATCCGCGCGACCGCGCAGGCGTTGCAGCTCGACAAGCGCTTCGGCGCCGTCGTGCGGCTGACGGGCGAGCAGCCGCTCGCCGACGAAGAGTTCGCATCGGTCGAAGACGGCGCGGCCGTCAACGGCATCGCGACGCTCGTGATCGTGCTCGTGATCCTGTGGATCGCGCTGCGCTCGAAGCGGATGATCGCGTCGGTGTTCGTCACGCTGTTCGTCGGCCTCGTCGTCACCGCCGCGCTCGGGCTGATGATGGTCGGCTCGTTGAACATGATCTCGGTCGCGTTCATGGTGCTGTTCGTCGGCCTCGGCGTCGATTTCGCGATCCAGTACGGCGTCAAGTACCGCGAGGAGCGCCACCGCGCGCCGAATCTCGAGCACGCGCTCGTCGGCGCCGCGCACGCGATGGGCATGCCGCTCACGCTCGCGACGGCGGCCGTCGCCGCGAGCTTCTTCTCGTTCCTGCCGACCGCGTATCGCGGCGTGTCGGAGCTCGGCCTGATCGCGGGCGTCGGGATGTTCGTCGCGCTCTTCACGACGATGACGCTGCTGCCCGCGCTCATCAAGCTGTTCGCGCCGCCCGGCGAGCGCAAGCCGCCCGGCTTTCCGCGCCTCGCGCCCGTCGACGACTATCTCGACCACCATCGCAAGCCGATCCTGATCGGCACGCTTGCCGTCGTGATCGGCGCGCTGCCGCTCCTCACGCACCTGCGCTTCGACTTCAACCCGCTGCACCTGAAGGACCCGGGCAGCGAATCGATGGCGACGCTGCTCGCGCTGAAGGATTCGCCGGAAGCGTCGGTCAACGACGTGTCGATGCTCGCGCCGTCGCTCGCGGCCGCCGACGCCGCCGCGAAGCGTCTCGAAGCGCTGCCGGAAGTCGGCCGCACGACGACGCTGTCGACGTTCATCCCCGACGCGCAGCCGCCGAAGCTCGCGACGATCGCCGCGGCCGCGCGCGATCTGCTGCCCGCGCTCACGCAACCGGCCGCCGCGCCCGTGTCGGACGCGCAGCGCGTCGCGGCATTGAAGCGCGCGTCGAATCTGCTCGAATACGCGTCCGAGGATTACCCGGGCCCGGGCGCCGCGGCCGCGAAGCATCTGTCCGAATCGCTCGCGAAGCTCGCCGCCGCCGACAGTGCGACGCGCGACCGCGCGGAAAACGCGTTCTCCGCGCCGCTGAAGATCGCGCTGAATCAGCTCGCGATGCTGTTGCAGCCGTCGGAGATCACGCGCGAGAACCTGCCGCCGCAGATCGCGCGCGACTGGATCGCGCCGGACGGCCGCGCGCTCGTGCAGATTTCGCCGAAGGTGCCGAAGGGCGTCGATCCCGGCGACGATGCGATGCTGCGCCGCTTCGCGAAGGCCGTGAAGGCGGCGGAGCCAGGCGCGATCGGCGGTCCGATCTCGATCCTGCACTCGGCCGACACGATCATCCGCGCGTTCCTGCAAGCGGCCGCGCTGTCGGTCGTGTCGATCACGGTGCTGCTGTGGATCACGCTGCGCCGCTTCGGCGACGTGCTGCGCACGCTCGTGCCGCTCCTCGTGTCGGGCGTCGTGACGCTCGAGCTGTGCGTGCTGTTCGGGATGCCGCTCAACTTCGCGAACATCATCGCGCTGCCGCTGATGCTCGGCGTCGGCGTCGCGTTCAAGGTGTATTTCGTGATGGCATGGCGCGCGGGCCAGACGGGCCTGCTGCAGTCGAGTCTCACGCACGCGGTGCTGTTCAGCGCCGCGACGACGGCCACTGCGTTCGGCAGCCTGTGGCTGTCGCATCATCCGGGCACGGCGAGCATGGGGCGCCTCCTCGCACTCGCGCTGTCGTGCACGCTGATCGGCGCCGTCGTGTTCCAGCCCGTGCTGATGGGCAAGCCGCGCACGAAGCGCGTGACGAATCAATTGCAAGGAATCGATGAATAAGATGCGAATTACCGCGTCGGCGCTCGCCGCCTGCCTGCTCGCGAGCGGCTGCGCGACCGGCCCCAACCGCCACCCCGGCGATCCGCTCGAACCGATGAACCGTGCGGTCTTCAAGTTCAACGACGCGGTCGACCAGACAATCGCCGTGCCGATCGCGAAGGGCTATCAGAAGGTGACGCCGACGCCGCTGCGCACGGCGATCAGCAACTTCTTCTCGAACCTCGGCGATCTCGGCAACATCGCGAACAACCTGCTGCAGCTCCGGATCACCGACGCGACGCAGGACGTGATGCGCGTCGCGATGAACTCGGTGTTCGGCGTCGCCGGGCTGATCGACGTCGCGACGCTCGCCGGGCTGCCGAAGCACCACCAGGATTTCGGGCTTACGCTCGCGCGCTGGGGCGTGCCGGCGGGCCCGTATCTGGTGCTGCCGGTCTTCGGGCCGAGCTCGTTCCGCGACGGCGTCGGCCGCGCAGTCGACGTCCGCTTCAATCTGCTGAACTACATCGAACCCGCCGCACGCAATCCGATGTACATCGCGCAATTCATCAGCGCGCGTTCGGATCTGCTCGGCGCGAGCGACCTGCTGCAGCAGGCCGCGCTCGACAAGTACTCGTTCGTTCGCGACGCGTACGTGCAGCAGCGCCGCTCGCTCACGTATCACGGCAGGAGCGAGGAGGAATCGCTGCCGAACTACAACGAGCCCGACGGCGCGCCGGCGGACGGCAAGGGCGGCAGCGCGCCGGGCGGCTTGCCGCAGTATCAGGATCCGGGCGAGGGCGCGGGCGGCGGCGCTGAAGGCGGCGGGCGCGAGCCGGCCGGGCTGCCGCAGTATCAGGATCCCGGCAATGCCGGCGCGAGCGGCGGCGCAGCGGCGGAGCCGGCTGCAGCGTCCGCGCCGGCGCCCGCATCGGCGTCCGCGCCCGCATCGGCGGCTTCCGCCGCAGCGCCGGCATCCGCGCCGGATGCGAAGGCCCCGTCGACGACGAACTGACGCACACTCCGCTCATCGGCACGGCGGCCGTTTCGAGTCCGAAACTGCCGCCGTTGTCTTGTGCGGACGCGACGAACGCGCGCCGCCCGCCTCATCGTTCCTTCATTTTTCCTCCGGCTATTCGGCGAACGGCAGCGCCGTCTGCCCGTCGGCGCGCATCTCGAACACGTTCAACGTCATCGCGACGAGCGCGTAATAGCCGAGCAGCGCGACGAGACTCACGATCACCTGGCGCCCGAAGCGCGCGACCGACGCGTCGTACGTCGCGTCGGATACGCGCTTCGTCTCGTACAGCTCGGTCGCGAAGCGGAAGATCAGCGCATCGTCGGCGTCGTCGAACGCCGGGGCCGTGCCGGTTCGGATCGCTTCGGCGACCGCGGCGGGCACGCCTGCATCGAGCGCGATCGGATGATGGATGTGCCATTCCGCCTGCGAGCGCCAGCGCGCCGACGTCACGAGGATCGCGAGCTCCGACAGCCGCAATGGCAGCCCGGTGCGATACCGGCAGAACGCGCCGAGCCGCTGCGCGTGCTGCGCGAGCTCGGGACTCGCGATCCAGCCGAGAAACGGCCCGTTCAGATTGCCGCGCGGCCCGCTCAGGATTTCGTCGAGCACCGCCTTCTGCTCGTCGGTCGCGGTCTCGCGCTGGAATTCAGGAAGCCTCTTCTTTGTTTTCGTCATGTCGGTTCACCGGAGCAAAGGGTGCGCATGGGCGGCCGCGCATCAACGCACGGCTGCCGCGCCGATCGATGCGAGCGCCGCCTCGATCGCGCCCGCGAGCCGCTCGACGATCGCGCCGATCTGCTGCGCGGTGCAGATGAACGGCGGCGCGAGCAGGATATGATCGCCCGAATCGCCGTCGGCGGTGCCGCCCATCGGATACACCATCAGCCCGCGCCGCATCGCTTCGCGCTTGACGATCGCGTTGAGCTTCAGTTGCGGCTCGAACGGCGCCTTCGTGTCGCGCTCGCGCACGAGCTCGACGCCGACGAACAGCCCGCGGCCGCGCACGTCGCCGACGTGCGGATGATCGGCATAGCGCTCGCGCAGCAGCGCACGCAGTTGCTCGCCGCGCGCCTTCACGTTGTCGAGCAGCCGATCCTCGGCGATCACGCGCTGCACTTCGAGCGCGGCCGCGCATGCGGTCGCGTGGCCGATATACGTGTGGCCGTGCTGAAAGAAGCCCGAACCGCCGACGATGGTCCGGTAGATCTCGTCGCTGACGAGCGTCGCGCCGATCGGCTGATAGCCGGCACCGAGCCCTTTCGCGATCGCCAGGAGGTCGGGTGCGACGCCGTCCTCTTCGCATGCGAACAGATGGCCGGTGCGCCCCATCCCCGACATGATCTCGTCGAGGATCAACAGGACACCGTACTTGTCGCACACCGCGCGGATCTTGCGGAAATACTCGCGCACGGGCGGCACCGCGCCCGCCGTCGCGCCGACGACCGTCTCCGCGACGAACGCCGCGACCGTATCCGGCCCGAGCGCGAGAATCTTGCTTTCGAGTTCGTCGGCAAGACGTTGCGCGAACGCCGCTTCGCTTTCGTCCGCGCGCTGCTCGCGATATGCGTAGCACGGGCTCACGTGATGGGCTTCGATCAGAAGCGGAAGGAACGGCGCGCGCCGCCACGCGTTGCCACCGATGGCGAGCGCGCCGAGCGTGTTGCCGTGATAGCTCTGCCGGCGCGCGACGAAATGCCGGCGCGCAGGCTCGCCCTTTTCGACGAAGTACTGACGCGCGAGCTTCAGCGCGGCTTCGATCGCTTCCGATCCGCCCGACACGAAGTACACGTGCTCGAGCCCCGCCGGCGCGGCGGCGGCGAGCCGGTCCGCGAGCGCTTCGGCCGGCTGCGTCGTGAAGAACGAAGTGTGCGCGTACGGCAGTTGCTGCGCCTGCCGCTTGATCGCATCGATCACGCGCTGATTGCTGTGCCCGAGGCACGATACGGCTGCGCCGCCGCACGCGTCGATGTAGCGCTTGCCGGTCGAATCGATGATCTCGATGCCGTCGCCCGCGACCGCGACCGGCAGGTTCGCGCGCGGCGCGCGATGAAATACGGTGGTCATGCGTGTCCTTCTTCGTGTCGAAGCGCCGGCGGACGCTGCGCGTCCGCCGGCACGAATTGCTGAAAGCGCACCGAGCCTTGCTCGCGCACCTCGAACGCGACGCCGTCGTCGCCGATCGAGAAGAGCGCGGTCGCAAGCGTGTTCTCGTCGTCGGGATCGTTCGGATCGTCGCGATAGATCGGCAGGCCGTCGCCCGCGCGGTCGGCGAGCACGCGCCACAGCGCGGACGCGTCGACCGTCCCTTCGAGCGGCGGCAGAAGCTGCGCGAGGCGCGCTTGCCGATCGGCGGACGACGCGGTGACGATCTGCGCTTCGGTGTCGCCCCCCGGATGAATCAGATGGTTCGCGTGGCCGGACACGCCGTCGATGTCGAGCACCGACGTGCGCGCGACGCTCGCCTCGACGCTGACGACGCGCCGCTCGCCCGCGCAGCCGAGCGTGTGATGGAAGCCGCTCGCGCGCGGCGTGTCGCACAGCATGCGCAGCGCGTCGCCGAGCGACAGCGCGTCGAGCACCGCGCGCGCGAGGATCATCCGCGGCACACCCGCGGCCGGACGGCGAATGCGGACATTATTGATCGCCTGCACGAGCCCCGCGCGATTCACCGCAAACGTATGGCCCGGCAGCGATCCCGGATAGTAGAAACTGACGAAGCCCGGCTTGCCGTCGGGCCGCACGTCGACGAGCGCGCACTTGCCGCGCAGATGCGGATCGCCATCCTCGTTGTGCGCGATCATCCGATCGCGCGGCGTGCGCAACGCGAGCGTCGTGCAGCCGTCCGGCGCGTTGTGGATCAGCTCGCCGCGGCAGTTCCAGACGAACACGTCTTCCGCATGCCAGCCGAGGCCGGCCGCGAGCCCGTCGAGCTCGGCGACGAGCGCCGGAAACGCCGTCTCGGCCGCGCGACGCAGCTCGGCGACGAACGGATGGCCGCGCCAGCGCGCGACCGCGCGCCACGCGCTGCTCTGCGCGACGTACGCATCCATCACCGGCCGGGCAAGCTCGCCGAGCTGCCGGCCGATGTCATGCGGCGAACCCGCCACGCCGACGGGCTTGAGAAACTTCATCTGTTGTCCTGATCACGAAACGTGTTTGAGAAAATCTTTCAGGCGCGGCGTCGGCGGATGATCGATCAACGATCTCGGATCACCGTCCTCGGCGATGCCGCCCTGGTCCATGAACAAAAGCCGCGTGCCGACCTGCTTCGCAAAGCCGATCTCGTGCGTGACGACGATCATCGTCATCCCTTCGTTCGCGAGATCGCGCATCACCTTCAGCACTTCGTGGCGCAGCTCGGGGTCGAGCGCCGATGTCGGCTCGTCGAACAGCATCAGCTTCGGCTTGATCGCGAGCGCGCGCGCGATCGCGACGCGCTGCTGCTGGCCGCCCGACAGCTCGGACGGATAGTGGTTCGCGCGTGCCTCGAGGCCCACTTTGTCGAGCAGCGCCATCGCCTGATCGCGCGCCTGCGCGCGCGACGCGCCGCGCACCTGGATCGGCCCGAACATCACGTTCTCGAGCGTGGTCATCTGCGGAAACAGATTGAACTGCTGGAACACCATCCCGGCTTCGAGCCGGATGTTGTGGATCACCGCGGCCTTGCCCTTCACGCTCTGCCCGTCGACGAGCAGATCGCCGCCCGTGATCTTCTCGAGCGCGTTGATGCAGCGGAGCATCGTCGACTTGCCCGAGCCCGACGGCCCGACGACGACCACGACCTCGCCCGCGTCGATGCACAGGCTGATGTCCTTCAGCACCGGCACGTGACCGAAGCTCTTCGACACATTACGGAATTCGACCATGCTCATAAGATGCGCATCCTTCTCTCGACGAAGCGAAGCGTGAGCGTCATCACGCCGGTGAGCACGAGATAGATCGCGGCGACCGCGGTCCAGATCTCGACCGCCTGGAAATTGCCGGCGATGATCTCCTGCCCCTTGCGCGTCAGCTCGCCGACGCCGATCACGATGAACAGCGACGTGTCCTTCAGGCTGACGATGCACTGGTTGCCGAGCGGCGGAATCAGCCGGCGGAATGCGAGCGGCCCGACGATCTTCACGAGCACGCGCGGCATCGACAGCCCCATCGCAAGCCCTGCTTCCGTCAAACCCTGAGGAATGGAAAGCAACGCGCCGCGCACGACCTCGGCAAGATACGCGCCCGAGTTCAGCGTGATCGCGACGATCGCGGCCGTCAGGCCGTCGATCCGGATATGCGCGAGCAGCGGCAGCGCGAAATAGAGGAACATCACCTGCACGACGATCGGCGTGCCGCGGATCAATTCGATGTAAACCTGCGCGAGCACGTTCAGCAAGGCAGGGCCGTACGCGCGAAACATGCCGGCAACCATGCCGACGAGAAAACCGCCCGCCAGCCCGAAAAATGCGATGAAAACCGTGAGCTTCACGCCGTCCATCAAGTCCGGCAATGCAGCCCATATCGCTGACCAGTCGAATTGCACATCCAACTCCCGATTGAGTTCCGATCGACGCGGCAAAACACGCCGCGCCGGCCTGATTCACCGCTTAGGACTTCGGCGGCTCGGAGCCGAACCACTTCTTGTAGATCTTCGCGTAGCGGCCGTCGGCCTTCATCTTCGCGAGCTCGGCGTTGACCTTCGCGACGAGCGGGCTGCCCTTCGGGAAGCCGATCCCGTACTTGTCGCCGCTCACCGGCGTGCCCGCGACCTTCACGCGGCCCTTGCCCTCGTTGTTCACGAAGAACAGCACGTTCGGCGTGTCGTGCATCGCGGCATCGACGCGGCCGGCTTCGAGCGCGAGATAGGCCTGATCGACGTTCGGGAACTGTCGGATCTCCTTCGGTTTCAGGTGCGCCTTGATCCAGTCGATCGTCGCGGTGCCCGTCTTCGCGGCGATCACCTTGCCGTTCAGGTCGTCGATCGACTTGATCGTCGTATTGTTCGTCTGGACCATCGCGGCGAGGCCGCTGTCGTAGTACGGATCGGAGAAGTCGATCGCCTTCTTGCGCTCCGCCTTGATCGTCATTCCGGACAGCGCGACATCGATGTTCTGCGTCTGCAGCGCCGGAATCAGGCCGGCGAAGTCCATCGGCTGGATCTTGTAGGTCCAGCCCGCGTCTTTCGCGATCTCGGCCCACAGGTCGAGATCGAAGCCGACGTATTTGTCGCCTTGCTTGAACTCGAACGGCATGAACGAGGTGTCGGTGCCGACGACGAGATCCTTCGCCTGTGCGCTGGCGAGGCTCGCGCCGACGAGCGCGACTGCGACGACTGTCTTGATGAACGAACGGCGTCCCATGATGTATCTTCTCCGCAATGAGTGGCGATGCCCCGATCTGGCCGGGGAACAGCGACGAACACCAGCCGCACCGCAACACGCGATGTCATTATTGTAATTAGTGCAACATGTGTTGTCACGAAGGATGCTACGCCGCCAAAAAAGAAAGCAACAGGAATTTGCGTCGCGAAAAACCCTAGGTGGGAGGATCGATCGGGCGATGGGAAGGATGGCGGGCTTGCCCGGTGCGCCGGCTGACGCGAGCGCGGAATGGGGACTTCGGCCGGGGTCGGACCGATTCGAACCGGGGCCTGCGGCAGGCTAACCGCAGAGCATAGGGAGCGGCGCGCACGGCACGAGACAGCGACGGCGGCCCGCGCAAGCGACGATGATGGCCGGAGATCGGGACTGCGAATCGCTGGCTTCGGCTTCGGCTTCGGCTTCGGCTTCGGCTTCGGCTTCGGCTTCGGCTTCGGCTTCGGCTTCGGCTTCGGCTTCGGCTT
>NZ_LOWC01000122.1:0-18660 GCF_001522845.1 Burkholderia sp. BDU5
CGGTTGTTCCGATGCCTGAGGTTAACAGCTCGCCGCGAAAGTTAACAGCCCCACCGGGCCTTTTTGAAACCGTCTCTAAAGAGAAACGTCGCCAGTACGCCGCGCGGCTCGCTCGGCGCGGCTGTCGTAAAGACATCCATGTCGCCGAACACGAGGAAGCTGTCCTTTGCGCGCGAGACGGCGACATTGAGCATGCTCGCGCTCCGGTCGATGAAGCGGCCGTCGTCGTGCTTCGAATAGACGGGCGAGAAGATCACGACGTGGCGTTCCGCGCCTTGCAGCGAATGCACGGTGCCGCCCGTCAGTTGACCGTCGGCCCGGCCGACTTCGATGCCGCGCTTCTCGCACGCCGCCTGGATGGCCGCGACCTGCGCGGCGAACGGCGACACGATGCCGGCGATTCGAGCGAGCGGCGCTTGATATTTCGCTTCCAGCATCGCGCGATTCGCGGCCAGCCACGCAGCGATCGTCTCGGCTTCAAGCAGATTGCGGCGGCTTCCAGTCGGCAGGCTCTCGCAGATGCCGTCGATGTGCAAGTACGCCATCGGCGGCAGGCAGTCCGGCGCCTGCGCGTCAGAGACCGGCGCCCGCCCGCGCCGCGGCAGCAGCTTGCCGCGATAGCAAAGCGTGTTGCAGAACGCAATGATCTCGTCATAGCAACGTCGATGCTCGTAGAGATAAAGCCCGCGCTCGAGCTCGGGGTCCGCGTGGAAACGGCTCGCATTCTGCGCGACGCGCATCACGCTGCCGCTCGCCGCGGCCTTTCCGGTCTCGGCGATCTTCTCGTATTGCGCCGTCTCGCTTTCTCCGCTCACCAGCCCGAGATTCGCGAGATTGCCGAAGTCGACCTGACGCGGAATCGACCAGATCGGCTCGATCTGCTGGGTGTCGCCGATGACGAGCGCCTTGCGTGCAAGCGCAAACGACGCGCCCGCGACTTCGGGCAGCACCTGCCCCGCTTCGTCGACGATCAGCAGATCGATGAAGTTGTACAGATACTCGCCGCGAAATCCGCCCTCGCCGGCGACGAACGTCCGCATATACTTCGGCAACATTGCGAACGTCGACACCATGCACGGCGTCACCATCATGCGCCGCCGAAAGCGCGGCATCAGCGTCGAAGGGCCGGGGTTGCGCTTTTCCTTCGTCTTCAGGATCGCGGGCATCCACTGCGCCATTTCGAGCAGCCAGCGGCCTTCCCAGTAATGCGTCGTCAACAGGAAGATCCGGAAGCGCAGTTGCGTATCGGCGATGCGGTCGCACTGCGCGAGCGTGAGCGCCTCGCCGTCGACTTCGAGGCCTGCTTCGCGCGCGGCCGTCCGGAAGTCGCCTTGCGCGTCCGACAGCGCAAGCAGCACGGATTCGCCGCGCGCTACCGAAAGCGCCGCGGCATCGCGCGATCGGGCGTGCTCCTGAAAATACTCACCTATCGCCGCTTCGATCTCCGACATCGTCGCCCCTAGCGACTCGGGCGCAAACGGGTCGTCGCGCAACGCTTCTTTCAGGTGTTCGCGCGCCAATCGGATGCGCTTGTCCGCGACAGGCGACAACCACGAAAAGAACGCGTAAATCAGCGACTCTCGTGCCCGATAGGACTCCCATCCATCCTTGATCGTCTTCCATCGCCGCGCTTCCGCGCCTTTATCGGCTGCATCCTGCCGCCTGCGCGCCATTTCGTTCGCGGCATCGCCGCCGAGTTCGTTCGCGACCTCATCCTCCACATCGCGCAACAAACGCCAATGTCCTTCGGCGGCCGCGAGCCGTCCGGCCAGCGTCTTCAGTTCATCCTGAAGCCGCGCGACGACTGCGGCGACGGTCGGCTCCTTCATGCCGGGAAACGCCGCCCGCGCGTGAGACAGGTACTCCGCCCTCGCCCGATCGACGTATTCGGTCGTCTCGATCGCGTCGAAGAACGCGTTGGTCTGATACTTGCCGGCCGACTCCGTTTCGCGTTGCTGCGACGGCATATAAGCGCCGAAGCTCGCGACGCCGGGCAACCACCGGCCGCCCAAAGCCCCGTCTCCGTGCGAGAAGTCCTTTCCGAACGCGTCGATGATGTTGGTCACCGCCTGATTGTTGGTCGACGCCGCGCACACCACGGGCGGATCGCCGCCGTCGAGCGCCGCGCGCGCCCACAGCGACGCGACGACGGACAACAGCAGCGTCGTCTTGCCCGTGCCGGGCGGACCATTCACGGCGACGATTTCGCCGTCTTGCGCGGCAAGCACGTGATTGAGCGCCGCGCGCTGCGCGTCGACGAGCGCGAAGCGATCGCTCGAATGTCCCAGTCTGTCGGCAAACGACGCGTCGAGCGAAAGGCACGGCTCGATCTCGGCGGCGGTCTCGCGCGCGTAGGTGTCGAAGAGCGGCGACTCGGGACGTTTGTCGCGCAGATGGTCGTATAGCGGAACGATATGCTGCGTCGCGCCTTTGATGACGTTCTTCTTCAGTACGAGCGCATGATCGACGAGCATGAACTGCTGCGTGCGGGAGACGAATGCGCCGCATACCGCATCCAGCATGCGGCGCACTCCGGCGAGATAGGCAGCCCAGCGCTTCGCGAATTCGTCGAGCTGCATGCCGCTGTCGTCGATCACGTCGGAGGGAAGCATGTTCGGCGCGCCGCCTTCTTTCGTCAGGAACGTGTCGAGGTCGTCGACGGTTCCGATCGAAAAAGCGCCGGCTTCGAGCGGCTGCAGGATATCCCTGGGAACGATCGTGTCGTTTTTCGGCAGCAAGCAGCCGTCGCGCGACAACAGCGCCTGTGTGACGATCGGCGCAACCCATTCCGGCAATTGTTCAGCAATCTTGCCGTGCTCGACTTTCGCTCGGTAAAGCAACGGGCGATAGACGACTTCGACGAAGCGGGTATCGTCTTCTTCCTCGGAAAAAAATGCCGCAACAGTATCCTCGTGCAGGAAACCTGTTTGCGCTTCCGTTTCCGATACCTTCCGGTGCGCGTCCAGTTCGTCTCTTTTCAGCGTCCCCTTTCCCAACTCGGCGTCGACGAGCGAATTCCTCCAATATGCAGCGTAAGCTTTCGATTTGTCGTGCATGGCTTTTTCGGTCGATGGTTGAGCGACGTGGATTGCCGCTGTCGGAGGCTTGCATACGGCGCCGATGGCGAACGTCGAAGGCCGCTGCAAGGTGCTGATTGCCAGATTCGTCTGATTATATTAGCGGCAATGTGATCGCTTCGCGTGATTGGCCAATTGCGGTCGCGTACATGGCGGGAATCGGATGCGGCTGCGCCCGCATGCGCCTCGTCGATTCGGTCGCAACAGAACGAAACCAGACGGCGCACGCGAGATGCAATTCCTTTGATTGACCGCCCACCCTGTTGAACGGATACCGGGCACTTCGGCTGAAATCGCGGTTCGTCGCGTGTTCGCCTGCGGCGGCCCGTATCAACACGGATCTGCAAAGCGATGCAATTGCTTTCGAATCGAGGATTTCCAACGCCGCTTCAGGTTCGCCGAGCCGGGTCGTCGGAAAGATGTTTCAGTGCCGGCACGACCGGCAAGCACGTTCAGCCATGCGACGCGCCGGCGATCACGGAAAAATCACGGAAAAAATGACCCGGACCCGCAAAGACGTAGCGGTTGCGGGCGAATCGCCGCATCGCAGGCCAGGTGGTTCATCGACACTGCCACATCTCGTGAATGGCGGCATTCCGCCGCGCGAACGATCGCCCTCGCACGCATTTCAACGAAACGTCGATCTCAAGGCATCACGAGAAATACACATGGCTGTCGACATTCAGGCCCCGGTGCACGTCGACGACCGCTTGCTCGCGTCATCGCCTCGCAAGCGGAATGGCTGACAGCTATGCTCCGTCCAGACGGAATCTGTTCGGCGACGCGTTGCCTACGACGCGCTACCGTCGCCACCGGACGTCATGCTCGATGCTCGATGCTTGATGCTTGATGCTTGATGCTTGCCGCGTACCGGCATCGTGCGAATGCAACCGCCTTCATCGAAATCGGCACGCTATTCGGCGTGCGGCTCATAGATGACGACGGGGCATTGCATGCAAGCGGCGCTCGCGTGCTGCGCATACCACCTGCATGTGCTTCGGATGCCGCATTTCGGCAGTCCTTCTTCCGGCGGCGAAAGCACGGCCGGCTGGTTCACGATCGCGTCGGCAAGTCCGCAACGATGTCCGGTCCACTGCGCGCATTTTCCGCCCAGGCATGGGCCGAGAAATCGAACGCGGTTTTCGACCGGAACGCCGTTTGCACGGAGTCCGTCGAGCAATTCGCGGCTGATCGGGATTTTCGGGCTGATATAGGCGACGGTCCCGCTGTCCATCACCGCACCCAGCACTGCCGACGCCGACTCGGCCGGCGCACTCGGACAGGTGCCGAGCGAAGCTTCGCCCGCATCGGCCCAAGCCGCGCCAGCGGAGTTTCCTCCAGCCGGCGTCATCTCACTCTCCGATCTGCTCTTGTTCGGCGACTCTGAGCAAACGCTCCGCTGCCTCGGCCAGGATGAGCCTTCCGCCGTTCGGCAAGACCACGTTCCACGCCGGCCCCTTGATCTGCGTGGAATTTTCGCCGACGAGCGCGGTGAGCAGCGCGATGTTCAGATGCGCGGACGCGTGCGCGATTTGTCTCCCGTCCAACGCCGCGCCGGACACTGTGATCTTGAATTCGGTTGGTTTCATGGTTGTCTCCACAGGCTATTTCAGTTGTTGATGACCTGCACTGGGGTACTTGGTTTTTTTGCGCCGCGTACCGGATTAAAGCTAGTGCATTGAAACTCACATGTCAAAAATCCATTCTTTACATGATAATTAGATAATCGAATTAAGTGATTGGATAATGCATCGACGGACTTTGGCCACGATCGGCACGCGCCCGCACCGCCTCTTCGCCGCATCGGCTTGTCGTGGTGCGCTCCGAACATATCGCCGACGAGAATCGGAATACGCTTCTGTCCGGTCATCCGGATATATGCGACTTGCAGGCTCGGCATCCAGGATTCGATGCTCGTTTTCGCATCGTCGACGTCTGATTTCAATCCTGTGCGTTGCGAGACGATGCGGCCGAGAAGCAATGCGCGACACTCGGGGTCCCGACAAAACGAGACGCGTAGGCGGTTGATCTTTTCGTTGTTTCACAAGCGAAGCGAACGCGGCATAACCGCCGCTCGACGACGCATCGCCGGCACCGGTGCGAACGCCGCGGTCATCGTCGAAACCACCGCGCCGGGCGCATTGCCCGGCGCGCACACCGGTCGGCGATTACGCCGCGCCTACCGGCGTCCGGTCCGCGCTGCTTCAATTCGCCGTTGCGTCGCGCGCTTCCGTGGAAACCGCGTGCGACTCGGGCACGCATCGCCGGCGCAGTTTGCGCAACGGGCAACGGGTAACGAGTAACGGGCAATAGTCCGGAATCGGCGGCGCGATGCCTCGTCGCACCAGCCCCCTACTCGACCGTCACCGATTTCGCCAGATTCCTCGGCTTGTCGATATCCGCCCCCCTGATGCACGCCGCGTGATACGCGAGCAGTTGCAACGGCACGACATGCAGGATCGGCGACAGCAATCCGTAGTAATCGGGCATCCTCAAGACCGAAATCCCATTGCCGTTGTCGATCCGCGTGTCTGCATCGGCAAACACGTAAAGCTGCCCGCCGCGCGCGCGCACTTCCTGCATGTTCGACTTGAGCTTCTCGAGCAGCGCGTCGTTCGGCGCGATCGTCGCGACCGGCATCGTCTGCGTCACGAGCGCGAGCGGCCCGTGTTTCAGCTCGCCCGCCGGATACGCTTCCGCATGGATATACGAGATCTCCTTCAGCTTCAACGCGCCTTCGAGCGCGATCGGATAGTGGAGCCCGCGTCCGAGGAACAGCGCATTCTCGTGCTGGGCGAACTCGTCCGCCCAACCCGCGATCTGCGGCTCGAGCGCGAGCACGTCCTCGAGCGCGCCGGGCAGCCGGCGCAGTTGCTGCGAATAGCGCGCGAGCTGTGCGTCGTCGACGCAGCCGCGCATCCGCCCGAGCGTGGCCGCAAGGACGAACAGCGCGACGAGCTGCGTCGTGAACGCCTTCGTCGACGCGACGCCGATCTCCGGGCCCGCCCGCGTCAGGAAGCGCAACCCGGTCTGCCGCATCATCGCGCTCGTCGGCACGTTGCAGATCGCCAGCGTGTCGATGTGGCCGAGCGCCTGCGCATACTTCAGTGCGGCGAGCGTATCGGCCGTCTCGCCCGATTGCGATACGACGACGATCAGCGTGTTCGGCATCGCGACCGCGTCGCTGTACCGGTACTCGCTTGCGATCTCGGCCTGCGCGGGTATCCGCGCGATCGTCTCGAGCCAGCGGCGCGCGGTCAGTCCCGCGTAGTGGCTCGTCCCGCACGCGAGAATCAGCACGTTGTCGATCTGCTCGAACGCACGCCGCGCGTCATGGCCGAACACCGCCGGATCGAAGAGCCCGGCGTCGGGAATCGTCGCGGCCACCGCGCGCGGCTGCTCGTAGATCTCTTTCTGCATGAAGTGCCGATAATCGCCGAGCTCCACGGCGCCCTGCGTCGACGACACGGTCTGCACCGCGCGCGCGACCGGCGTGCCGTTGCGATCGACGATCCGCGCACCGTCCGGCGTCAGCTCGACGATGTCGCCTTCGTCGAGAAAAATGAACTGATCGGTGATGCCGGCGAGCGCGAGCGCGTCCGATGCGAGAAAGCACTCGCCGTCCTTCAACCCGACGACGAGCGGCGAGCCGACGCGCGCGCCGATCAGCCGGTTCGGCTCGGTCTTGCTGAACACGGCGATCGCGTATGCGCCGCGCAATTGCAACGTCGCGTCGCGAACCGCGGACAGCAGGTCGCCGCGATACTTGCTGTGAATCAGATGCGCGACGACTTCGGTGTCGGTCTGTCCGTCGAACTCGTAATGCTGCTCGGACAACTGCGAGCGCAGCGCTTCGTGATTCTCGATGATGCCGTTGTGGACGAGCGCGATGTGATCGCGCGAGAAGATCGGATGCGCGTTGCACGTCGCAGGCGCGCCGTGCGTCGCCCAGCGCGTGTGCGCGATCCCCGTGCTGCCGGTCAGCCCGGCCGTGCGCACGTGCGCTTCGAGATCGGCGACGCGCGACACGCTGCGTTCACGTCGCGCGACGCCGTCGACCACGGTCGCGACGCCGCACGAATCGTAGCCGCGATATTCGAGGCGGCGTAAGCCTTCGATCAGAATCGGAACGATGTTCCGTTGCGCGACCGCGCCGACGATGCCACACATGACTCGTTACCTCCGATGACTTGCGATGCCTGCACGCGTCTTTTCATCGACGCAGCACGGCGGCGGCCGACGCCGTCGTGAACCCGCAGCGCGCGGGCGCGACCGGATCGGCCATCCTGCTTTCGAATGCCAGATAAAGCGCCTCCTCGAGTACGTTCCAGTGCGGACCGTGCCGATAGGGACCGGAACGCGCATGCCAGCACGCGACGGTGTTCCAGTCGTTCATCTTGTAAGCGATGAGCGCGATCAAGCCCCACGGATAGTCAGTGCCGGCGAGTTGCAGCCAGGTCTTGCCGTAGCGGTGCATCCATTGCGCGTAGATCGTCGCGTTCGATTGATCGGGCACGTGGATGCCCGACAGGATCGGAAAGATCTGCGCGACTTTCTCCGGGTAGAAGCTCGTGTCGTCGACCTGCTGCGTGCTCGCCCGGAAGCCCGATTGCGTGCCGCGCCAGAACACCTGCAGGATCGCGGCCGACAGCCGGTCGGCGCGATGGCTCCACGGGCTCGCGTGCGCGTAGTCGGAGCGCCGGATGTAGTACGCGGCGAGCGCCTGCAGCGCACTGTGCACTTCGACGTTGTCCATCAGCAGCGCGACGTGCAGCGTCGGCGAGATCTGATAGACGCCCGTGCGCTTGTCGAGCAGCGTGTCGAGATGCGCGCTCGCGCGCGCGAGGCTGCGCGCCCAATTCGCAGGCATGCCGTTCGGCGGCGCAAAGCGGACGAGCAACTCCATCCATGTCGCCATCATCGAGTCGTCGGCGTCGGCGTCCGCACAGGCGATGTATTGACTGTCCTTCACGCAAAAGCGGTCGAAGCCGCCGTCCGCGCGCTGGCGCGGCAGCAGCCACGCGATCCATGCGCGCGCGGCCTGGCGCGCGTCGAGTTGCGCATCGGCGGCGCCGAGGAGCGCCTTCGCGGCGAAATACGGATCGATGCCGGCGCCGTTCAGGCGCACGGTGATCGCGCCGTCGGGCCGCTGGTAGTAGCCGCTCAATTGCAACTCGGCGGCGTGCGCGCAAAGCGCGACGCCGCACATGGCAAGAGCTGCGACGCGCGATGCGCAGCGTAGCAGAAGGCGGGCCGCCGCGCATGTGCAAGCGGCCCCGACGAGCGCGGACCGATTCATGATGTCGTGCGCTTCCGCGCGGTTGTGCTTCCGTGTCGTCGCCGGCGCGGCCGAAGCCGTGCCGGCGGCGTGTTGCATGAGCTACATCACTGCAACTTCGCGCTCGTGAACTTGAGGCTCGTGCCGGTGCCGGCGATCACGAGCCAGTTCGTCGCGTCGGTGCCGACGATAGTGGCCGCGCCTTGCGTGACGATCGGCTGTGCATACGCCGCCTTCGGCAACAGCCACGTCATGTTCGCGAGGTTCGTCGGATGGCTCGCCGCGAATGCCCAGCTACCGCCCATGTCGGTCTCCGACCACGTAACGTTCAGACGCGAGCGGTCGAAGTTCGTGATGTCGCTCATCGTGTACCACGTGAACCGGCCGAGCAGCTTCAACGCGTTCGCCTGCGTGAAGATCGACGCCAGCACGGTCGGATAGAACGACGCACCGTACGGGTGCGCGTAGATCAGCCGGCTCGTCCGGTTCGCGACGACGAAGTTGATGAGGTTCGTATACCAGTTCGTGACGTCGGTGAGCGGCACGCCGTATTGCTGGAACTCCTCGAACGTCGCGTACTTGCCGAACGGCATCACCGGATATGACCACAGGCCCGGGTTCAGCAGCGCGCCGTTGCGATACGCGCGGGTCGGCTCGGAACCGGTGTGGCCAGTGAAGTAGTAGCCGTTGAAGCCGTTTGCTTCGAGCCAGTTCACAGACCAGGTCGGCGTGTTGCCTTCGGGCGCCGCGTATTCGACGTCGGGCTGCCCGGTCGCGGTCATCACGGCCTGATGGTTCATCACCAGATACTGCTGGAACGTGCTCTGGTTCGTCTCGCTCGCATACGCGCCCCAGTAGTCGTGTATCCATCCGCCGTGGCTGCCGATGTGGTGGCCCTTGCTGAGAAGGTACTTGACGAGATTCAGCGCGGTCGAGTTGGAGTCGAGGTTGATGCCGTCGCCGTCGCCGAACGTCGCTTCGTCCGGGCCGGCGGTGAATACGATCGAGAACGGGCCGTTCGTCCACACGCCGAGGCTCTTCAGATACATCGCCGGTTGGATCTGGTCTTCCGCGCAGAAGTGCCAGTTGAACACGAGTCCGGCCTTCGCCCCCGGTAAATTCGACAGTGACGGCAGCTTCAACAGGTTCGTGCCGAAGTAGCGCAGGTAGCCGTGGATCAGCATGCCGTCGGTCTGGCCGTCGAGGTACGCGAGCGGCAGGTTCACGAACAGCACGCCGCCGTTGCCGTACGTGTTGTAGCCGGACACGAGACCGAAGGTCGGCGACGTCAGGATCGTCGTGCCGGTATACGTGCCTTGCGTGACGAAGCTCGGATACGTGAGGAAGCCGTACACGTAGCCCGAGATGCCTTCGAGCGTATCAGTCAGCGTGTTCGTCGTCGCGAGCAGCGTGTTCGCCGTGGTCGTCACGGCGGTCGCCAGCGAACTCGCGGTGTACGTGCCCGACTTGACCGGCTTGCCGGTGACGAAGCCCGTCAGCTTGGGCGCGGTCGACGTGAACGTGCCCTTGCCATTCTTCGGCAATGTGTAGCCGAACCACGCGCCGTGGTTGTAGCCCTCCAGGCCGCCCGGGTTCGACGGGCTCGCGGACAAGTACATCAGCGTGCCCGACGTGGCCGTGCTCGTCGCGCCGGCCGCCGTCGACAGCAGCGCGTTCGTCGTCGCGGTCGCCGACGTCGTCGTCCACGTCATCGACTTGCCGGGCGGCACCTGGAGCGTGCGCAGCCAGCTGCTCATGCCGGTCACGTTGCCGAGGCCGATCATGTTGGCGCCGAGCTGGTCGTACAGTACGTAGTCGACGCCGACCATCGAGCTGAAGCGCGATTTCGGAATCGGATAGAAGCCCGCCGAATTCAGCACGCCGAAGTCGTAGACGAGCAACACCTTGCCGCCGTTCAGCACGTAGTTCCGGATCGCGGTGACGAGCGTGTCGTCGGCGACCGTATGCACCTGGTCGGGCAGGATGAGCCCCGGATATTGCGACAGCGTCGCGCCCGCCTGCATGAACTGGCTGTCGGTCATCACCGTGATCTGCAACCCTTCCTCCTGTGCGCTGTCGAGCCAGGCGGACACCCTCGAGTCGGGCAGCGTGAGCGTATCCGGCACCAGCAACAACAGTTGATTGGTGGCTGCCCGCGCACCGCCTGGGCTGAACGCGAACGCGAGCGCGAACAACGCGAACACGACTCGCAAGAATTTGCCTGACTTTGCAAACATGATGCGCTCCTCTCTACAGGGAAGGGCGGCTCGCGACCGGCCACGATGTGGCAGGCGCGCCGCCCCCCGGCATGCCGGTTCCGACCTCGTAGATGTGATGGCCGCACTTCGCGCCGGCAAGCTGTCCGGCGTCCTCCGATGACAGCGTTGCCTCGTATTCGGCGTAGCACTGCAATCCCCCTCCCCCGGTAGAAGCGAGCTCCGTGCCATTTGCTTCGGATGCCAGAACGATCTGGCTCTGCGATCGATCGTATGGATCACCTCTGACGAAATCGCGTGAAATCGTCTCAGCGCTGATACGGAGAGGTTTTTCTTTTCGGCCGCTCAGGGCGGCTTGCGCGTCAACGCGCCGCGCCAGCTCGCGCAATAGCTGTAAAGCGTGACGAGCAGTCCGATCAGGAGTGGCGCGCCGAGCACGAAATGGCAGAACGGCACGAGCAAGAGCGAGCCGTGATAGATCACGACCGCGTGCAGCAGCAGCACGAACGGCAGCGCCAGCACGAAATAGCCGAGCACGAGCAACGATGCAAACGCCTTCTGCGCGAACGAGAAATCGAGCGGATAGTAGAGCGCCGCCATCAGCACCGGAATCAGTGCGATCGCCGCGGCGTTCATCACGAACACATCTCGCAAATGAAGCGACGCGTCGTACGGGAACGTGCCCGGCGTCGCCGCGCCGGACGCGGCCGAACCGTACATCGCCCAGAAATACAGGCAAATCGTCAGCTGCACGAACGCAGCGATCCGTAGCAGGTATGCAACGGGCAGCCATTTCGTCTGATGAACGAACGTGGCCGCGAAGCCCGCCGTGCAGACCGCGGCGGTCGCGAACAGCAGCGTGCCGCTCGGCATCCGCGCAACGAGATTGATCGACAGCAGCGGCACGCGCGGCGCCCGCGCCGGATAGCCGAGCACGACCGCGGTCAGCGACGGATCGAGCTGGCGCGCGCCCCATCCGACGACCGCACGCCAGTATCGCCACGCGTACGGCAGCGCGAGCCACAGCAGCGCGTACAGCGCAGGAGTGAGACAGGCAATCGACGCGAGCCAGCGCCGCGGATGCGAGTGCGTGCGCAGCGAGCGATCGGCGGACGGCGGGACGGGATCGATATCCATGCGGCCCGCCCGTCACCATCGATAGAACACGCCAACTTCGCCGCCGAAACGCGAGTAGTACGGGTTGTGGTAGTAATCGAACTCGACCTGCGTACCCCACTTGCGCGTGATCCAGTAGCGCCACTTCAGCGACATCTCGTGGCTGCGGAAATCGGTGATCTGTGCGTTGTTGCCGATCGCCTGATACGCCTCGCGGCCGAAACCGCCACGCAGTACGATCACGCTCTTGCCGACTTCGCCGTACGTGACCGCGCCGTAATACGCGGGCGCCTTCACTGAGCCCGGCGAGTCGACCGTATAGTTCCAGCCCGCCTCGAATATCCACTTCGGCAGCGCGTACCAGATCGCGCCGAGGTGATAGAGCTGGTCGCGGTGGCCGTTGCGGTTCCATGCATAGCCCGCGCCCGCCGACAGCACGAGCGAACGGTTCGAGAGCAGCTTGCGGTTGATCGACAGGTCGACGCGCGCGCTCGGCAGGATCGTGCCGGACGTCGTGCCCGCAAAGCCGATGCCGCCGAACCAGTCGGGCCCCATGTCCTGGACGTAAGTGATCGCGCCGAGCTGCGTGGTCTCGCCGAAGCGGTGGAGCTGCGAGAGCTCGCCGATGACCGTGCGGCCGCCCGCCTGATAGAGGCCGCGCAGATGCACGCCGTACCAGTTGCCGTAGCCGTGCGTCAGATGCGCGGTCGAATACGCGAGCGACAGCTCCGTGTGCCGCTCCTGCGGCGCCTGGACATGCGTGACGATCGCCTCCGGCAGCGTCGGCTGATTCTCCTGGCTCGGCGTGACCTCGGCGAGCGGCCAGCCGTCGGGCATTCCCTCCGAACCAACCTTCACGAGCGCCGTCTCGTCGAACTGACGCGGCACGATGACGAGCGGCGCAGCAGGCGGCGGCGCAAGCGGCGTCACGGGTTGCGTCACGGGTTGCGTCATGGGCTGCGGTGCCGGCTGCGGTGCCGGCTGCGATGCGGCCGCCGCCGCGATCGCGGCCGGCGCGGGAGATTCGGCCGACGCGGCAGCCGGCGGCGCGGGAAGTTCGGCGGAAGCCGCAGCCGGCGCATCGGTCGAGGCCGCGCGCGCAGGCGACGCGCCGAACGCGCAGACGCAGGCGAGCGCGAGTGCGGCGAGGGGAACGGGCGGGCCGCATCGGCAACGAAGCGCATGCATGTCGATCTCCTCTTTTTACGACGCTTGATACCAGCCGCTGCGCCACGCGACGAGATCGCCGTGTACGCATGCATGGCCGACGATCGACACATCGCGCGCGCACGCGCTGACCGGATGATCGGCCGCGCCGATACGCGCGCCCGTCAGCCGCAGCAGGCCGCCCGCCGACACGACGCCGTCGATGCAGCTCGCTTCGTCGAGCAACACGTCGTGGCGCGCGAACACCGCGCCGTGCAGCAGCGCATCGCACTCGAGCTCGACGCTGTGCGCCTTCACGCTGCCGAGCAGCACGCAGCCCTCACCGAGGGTCAGCCGGCCTTCGACGATCAGCGTGCCGTGCAGGATCGTGTGCGGCGGCAGGCGGACGTCGCGCTGCACCAGATAGCGGTCGTGCAGAACGCGATGCGGCACGCCGGACAGGTGGCTCACGATGGACATCGCGCGATGCGGCGTCAGCGCGCCGTCGCGGCCGAACGCGCGCGCGGTGCGGCCGAACACGATCGGCGTGCCGTGCAGATTCGCGAATCCCCCGCAACCGTTCAGGCGCACTGTCTGCCCGATCACCGCGCCGCGCACGAGCGTGTTGTCGATGTCGACGCTCGGCGCGTACGCGAACCCGCCGAGCGTCGCGCCCGCGCGAATCTCGATGCGCACCTCGGCGAACGCGTACGCGGCTTGCGAGCCCGCTCCGAGCGCGATCGTCCGGTCCGCGTACAGCACGCCGTCGCGCCGCTCGCCGCGCGCGAGGCTAAGCGCATCGACGTGCTCGACGCGCAGGCCGAGCGCCTGCCACGGCGGCGCCGCGCCGCCCTGCGCGGGCGGCTCGCCGCGCACGTTCGCGCGCAGCGCATCGAGCCACTGCGCGGCGCGGCGCGGATAGTCGATGAACGGGCCGTCGCCGATCGGCAGCGCGTCGACGTCGCTGCGCTTCACCAGTTCGTTCAGGAGCGGCAGGAACGGCAGGCCTAGCATCCCCGCTACCGGCATCATCACGTTGAAGGTCGTCATCGCTCATCGTCCCGATTTCAACGGCCGGCGAAAGCGCTCGGTCTTGTCCCAACGCAACTCGCGACGCAGCAGCACGTCGAGCGCGAGCCCCCACAGCGCGGCGACGACCGCCGCGATCGTCACGCAGAATCCGACGACGTTCACCGGCACGAGCCGCAATCGCGTCGCGCGGCCGTCGAGGCGCGCCGCGACGACGATCTCGAAGAACACGCCGAAGTTGCCGAACGTACCGAAGGCGAAGAGCGCGAACACGGACATGAGCAGGCCGAGCGCGAGCGAATCGATGCCGTTCGTCAGATAGAGCGCGAGCGCGACGCCCCACGCGAGCGCGAGCAGCGCGGGCATCACGAACACGCCGAGCAGCAGCGCGCCGTCGAGGCGGCAGCGTCGCGACATCACCGGGCTGCACAACAGCGGAATCAGATAACGGAACAGCGTCTGGTTGTGGCCCTTCGCCCAGCGGGTGAGCTGACGCGCGCGCACGGGCCAGCGCTCCGGCACTTCCTCGTAGCACTCCGCATGGTTCAGGTAGACGGTGCGCCAGTCGCTCAGCAGCAGCCGGTAGGTCATGTCGGTGTCTTCGGCGAGCGTGTCGTCGCGCCAGCCGCCGACCGCATCGAGCGCGCTCTTGCGGACCCCGCCGACCGTGCCGCCGTACTGCGGCACGAGGCCGAGGTTGTTGCGCGCCTGCTGGTTGACCTGATAGCCGCCCGCACGCTCCAGATCGAGGAGGCGCGCAAGCAGATTGCGATTGGCGTTCTGCGGCACGACGCGGCCCATCACCGCGCCCACTTCCGGATCGAAGAACGGCGCGACCAGCTCCTTGAGCAGGCCCGGGCGCGGCAGATAGTCGGCGTCGAACACGACCATGATGTCGCCGCGAATCTCGCGCAGCGCGTCCTTC
Organism: Burkholderia sp. BDU5; assembly: GCF_001522845.1. NCBI lineage: Bacteria > Pseudomonadati > Pseudomonadota > Betaproteobacteria > Burkholderiales > Burkholderiaceae > Burkholderia > Burkholderia sp. BDU5. The sequence continues at coordinate 14,788 of NZ_LOWC01000122.1, forward strand.
AGCGCCGCCGCCTTGCCCGGCTTGCCGCTCTCGCGGTGAAACGGCTTAATGAGATCGGGCGCGAGCGCCTGCACGCCGTCGATCAGCGCGCGCGTGTCGTCGGTCGAGCGGTCGTTGACCGGAATGATCGTCAGCCGGTCGCGCGGATAAGTCGTCGCGAGCAGCGCCATCAAGCAATCGACGACGACCGCCTCCTCGTTGTGCGCGGCGACGAACACCGTAATCTCCGGCCAGTCCGCGTGCGTGATCGCGCAGTACGGCGCGTGCTGCGGCTTGAACAGGCGATCGAGACTGAACACGTAGTGGCGCGCCGCGTAGATGCAGGTCAGCAGCGCGAACATCCACAGGTAGGCCGTGCACAGCGCGGCGGCGATACCGCTGCCGGACGCGGACTGCGCGCCGGCGGCAGGCGGACGGACGGCCGCGAACGGCGGTCTCGCCGTATCGAACGGCGCGGGCTCGGCGGGCGGAAACGCAATCGCATCCGCATCCGCGTCCGGCCGGCTCGGCTCGGCGAACGCGCGGACGTGCAAGACTGTCTCTGCCGCGCGCATGAGCGGAACCGACGCGAGCGATGCGGACGCCGGCCGCATTGCGGTATCGCGCACGGCCAGCGAGCACGCGAACACGATCAGCAGCAGCACGCATTCCACGCACAACGACATCGCCCGCCTGTTCTTCATGCTCGTGTCCCCGTGCCCGCGTCGGCAGCGGCTCGCGCTCGCCCCCCGCACGGACTTGCAAAAGGAAACCGGCGCTGAGTGCCGCGCGCGTGTCGCATGTCGCGCGTCGCCGTTCGTCGCGCCGCGTCGCGGAACATGCGCCGCGACGCCGGGTTTCCGGTTTCGTCACATCGGCCGTTCCTTTGGTGTGCTGTTGTCGAATCGCGTCGGAACGGGCGTGTGGTGGTTCAAAGCAAAGGACGAGCCATCGTGCGGAAACGACCGCGCGGCAACGATTTCGCGGCGAAGTCGGGGACCGCGCACCGACTCGGGCGCAGCGTTTTGATTCACCGACGAATCAACGTCGAGGCAGCCGCCGCCGACACCGCCTCGCGCATCGTGCGCGTGCGCGCGCTCGCAAGCAGTCGCGAAGCGCCCGCGCGCCGCCGTGGCGACGCGCGCGCGAATCGACTTCGCCATGCTCGAGCTCCCGTCGTTAGCGCGGACGATTGGCGCCTGCGCACGCCCGGCGCGCGTCTCCCGCGTCCATGAGCATCGCAGCATGGCCGCGTTTCAGAATCGCAACGTTTCGCGACGGCGGCGGCGACGGCGCGCTTTCGGCCCGCCACGACCGGGAAATCCCTGACGAAATGCGCCGCGCGACAGGCGCGTCGCCCGTCCGCTCGACGATCGTCCATGCGCGCCGGAGCCAAGCGCCTCAAAGATACTCGGCGGACGCCGCACCCCATGCGCGCGCAGCGCGCCGCAACCGCATTTGTGCACCGCTCCAACGCGGCGCACGACGCGCGCCGCGCCGCGCCGCGCAATGCGATCGCGCGCCGTAACAGCGGCGAGACGTTCCGACGCGCCGGAACGGCGCATCGCGCCGCACGGCAAGGCTGCGACGACGCTGGTTTGAATATTGCTGAATGGCAAGCGACGCAGTGCGTCGCATGCGGCGCGCGCAGACGTGCGTGGCGCGCGCTGCCGATCCCCGACATCACGAGGAGCGATTCATGACGTGACAGCCCCATCGCCACGGACCAGCCAGCCGGCCGCGACGCGATTCGCACGACGAATCACCGCGGACATGCTGTGCACGGATGTCGAAACACCGTCGCGTCGCGTAGCGGACCGCCTGTTCGAGCCTGACGGCGCGACACGGTCCGCGCGCAACGCTCGCTCGCACGGCAGCTTTGCGACACGCGGCCGCTTCGCCGCGTGCCGGATCGACTGGAACAACCGCGAATCGGGGACCAGGATGAAGAAGATCTTGCTTGCGTTCGGCACTCGTCCCGAAGCCATCAAAATGGCACCGCTCGTGCGTGCGCTGCAGGCGCGAACCGACGTCGACGCAAAAGTGTGCGTGACCGCGCAACACCGTCAGATGCTCGACCAGGTGCTCCAGCTGTTCGACATCACGCCCGCGTACGACCTGAACCTGATGCGGCAAAGCCAGACGCTGACCGACGTGACGACGGGCATCCTTCAGACGATCGGCGCCGTGTTCAACGACTTCGATCCGGACGTCGTGCTCGTGCACGGCGACACGACGACGACGCTCGCGGTGAGCCTCGCCGCTTTCTACCGCTACCTGCCGATCGGCCACGTCGAAGCGGGGCTGCGCAGCGGCGACATCTGGTCGCCGTGGCCCGAGGAATTGAACCGGCGCGTGACGGATGCGGTGTCGTCGTGGCACTTCGCGCCGACCGAGCGCGCGCAGCACAACCTGTTCAGTGAAGGCGTGCCGACGGAAGGCGTCGTACTGACAGGCAATACCGTAATCGACGCGCTGCACGACGTGAAGCACATGCTCGACGCCGACGCGCCGCTCGCATGCGAGATCGCCGCGCAGTTTCCGTTTCTCGGCCGCGACGAGCGCGTCATACTGATCACCGGCCATCGGCGCGAGAGCTTCGGCAAGCCGTTCGAGCATTTCTGCGACGCGCTGCGCACGCTCGCGCTCCGCTATCCGGACGTGCGCTTCGTCTACCCGCTGCATCTGAATCCGAACGTGCAAAGACCGGCGCATTCGCTGCTCGACGGCCTGTCGAACGTTCATCTGATCGCGCCACAGGAGTATCTGTCGTTCGTGTTCCTGATGTCGCGCGCGCATTTCATCATCACCGATTCGGGCGGCATCCAGGAAGAAGGGCCCGCGCTCGGCAAGCCCGTGCTCGTCACGCGCGAGACGACCGAGCGGCCGGAGGCGATCCAGGCGGGCACCGCGCGGCTCGTCGGCACGAATACCGAGCGAATCGTCGACGAGGCGTCGCGGCTTCTCGACGACGACGACGCATACGACGAGATGTCGCGCGCGACGAATCCGTACGGTGACGGCCATGCGAGCGAGCGGATCGTCCATGCGCTGCTCAACATGCCGTGTGCGGGCGCGGCGACGCGCTTCCCGCTCGCCGCCATCGAAGCGCCATGCAATGCGCTTGCGCTCGGCCTGCACGCACTGAGGTCCGCGTGAACGTGATCGTCTGGCGGCACGCGGGCCGCGGCGTCTGTGCGAGCGCCCGGGCGGGCGAGGTCTGCGGGTGCGCGCGCGGCTGCCATCCGGTGATCGGGCGGCGGCGGGTCGCGTCGCTGCCCGGACGGATCGGCGGCGGATGCGGCGGGTGCTGCTGCGGACATGGGCCGCGCGCGACACAATGTCCGGCGGGCCGGTGTTGTCGGCAGAGGTGATGCGGGACGTGTGAGAGGGGGATGCGCGAGACGAGGCGAGGCGTGCGTCGTAACGCGTCATGCATCGCGTCATGCATCGCGTGACGCAGCGATTGTGCGATTTGGCGACGCAGCGCGATGCAAACGCGATTGCGCGCGTGACCGTGCATGCGCATGCGCGTCGAACGAAACGCCGAAAACGAGGGAAGATCCGCCGCCGTCCCGTCCGTTGCGCCGGACGAGCGACAAGCGCTGCATGAAGCAGAACGCGGATGAAAGCGCCCGCCCGTCAGGGCGTTGCTGCGCCGTTCATCCGCGTCCGATGTGCGTTGGTAGGCTCGATTGGATTCGAACCAACGACCCCCACCATGTCAAGGTGGTGCTCTAACCAACTGAGCTACGAGCCTGTGTGAGGCGCGAATTATAGAGAGCCTCTCGCGGGCGCACAAGCCCTTTTGTGAAAAATGTCGCGAGCAAATGAATTGTCCGGGTCTGTAGCACGTAATCTGTCCGGTTTTTGGGTGCGGCATGAAGCCAGCCG
>NZ_LOWC01000123.1:0-2611 GCF_001522845.1 Burkholderia sp. BDU5
TAACTTTCGAATCATCTTGGCCCGCTTGTGCAAAAAACAAGATGTAAACACATTTCATCGAATGTAAACAGACCCTAGCGGACGAACGGAGCACCCGGAATAGTCGATTTTCTATCGCCGCTCCCGTCGATCGGGAGGAAATCTCCCTGCGCAACGCCGAACGACACGTCGGCGGTCGCATGAAACTCGCCTTCGCGATCCAATAGCACGCCAACATGCCAGTGAATCTGGGAAGCATTCTCATCGCGTCGACTTCAGTTGCATGGCCCCCCGCAGCGGCCGACAGTCGACGGTCATCCCAAAGCTCGGACTGTGCGCACAGTAGCGACGCGGCCATGAACGTCTGGCCAATTGACCGCGAGCGTCTGAAGCCGAGCCTGCGCGACAACAGCCTCGTCAGCGGGAGCACCTCGATCCCGGCGATCAGGTATGTCGACGAAATCCACGACGCGTCCGCAATGCAGCGCACGCAGCGCCGCCCAAATCGGGCGATCGCAGCCTTGACGTTCCGGATGTCCACGATAGCCTTCAGCGCCGCCACGATACCGCCGCTCACACTGCGCCATGCCATGCTCGTCGTTACTTGGAAAGGGCTCGTCGCTTGCCGCGCAAGCCATGTTGTCGTGTCAAGGCGAAATCGGTGCTCGGCGCCGAGCAGCTTCACACATCTCGCCATGACGGCATCCGCGGCGACACCGACCGACGGACCGCTCCACCCAATGTGTGAACAGCATGACAAGCGTGCCGCCGACGTGCTCGCCGCGACTGCGCTTGCGCCGATCAGCGGGGCATCTGTCGTACCGGCCTCGCGAAGACGCGGCCTCGTCGCTGTCGATATTGCCGGACGCCGCTGCCGCCGCAGCGTCATCCTCGCTCAACCAAGCCCGAACGGATCGTCGATGCTTGTTGCCGGCTGCGTGAACCAACGCGGACCGTCGGCCGTGATGTACACATGATCCTCGTGACGGATGCCGAATTCGTTCGGAACGCAAAGCATCGGCTCGATGCTGAAGCACATGCCTTCATCGAGTATCGTCCGATCGCCGCCGACGAGATAAGGCCATTCGTGGATATCGAGACCGATTCCGTGACCGGTTCGATGCGGCAGGCCGGGCAATGCATAGCCCGGCCCATAGCCGACCGACTTCAGATAGTCACGGACCGCACGATCACCCTCTTCAGCTGCCATGCCTGCCTTCACGCGCTCGAACGCGGTCTGCTGCGCTCGCTTCTCGTGCGCCCAAACCTCACGCTGACGTGTGCTCGCGTCGCCAAACACGTATGTGCGCGTAATGTCGGAGTGGTAGTCGTGCAGTTGGCAGCCCGTATCGATCAACACCATGTCGTTGCGCTCAAGCCGCTTCGGATGCTTGACGCCGTGCGGATAAGCCGTGTCCGGACCGAACAGCACGATGCAGAACGTCGACCCGCGCAGTGCGCCCACTGCGCGATGCGCGTTGTCGATGAAATCGAGCACTTCGTCAGCACTGACGCCCTCTCTCAAGATCGCGGCCGCCGCCTGGTGGACGCGCAGCGTCATGTCGTTCGCACGCTGCATCAATGCGAGTTCGGTCGCCGATTTGCGAATCCGGCATGCGCGCGTGACATCCACCGCGCTGCGAATCCGCAGTTTCGACGCCCGTTCGCGAATGCCTTCATACATGAAGTACGGCGCGGATTCGTCGAATCCGAGAGTGCCGTCACCGATCCCCTGGCGCTCGACGACGTCCGCGAGCAGCCGGTAAGGATCCTCGTTCTCGTTCCAGCAATGGAGGTCTCCAGGAATCTGCATCATGCCGGTGAACGTGCCGCGTTCGAACGCCGGCACGATGTATTGCAGCGGACCCGACGCAGGAATCAGCGCCCCCGTCAGACGTTCGCTGCGACGCCACGCGACGCCCGTGAAGTAAAGCAGGTTCGTGCCCGATTCGACGTAGATCGCATCGAGGCCGTGCAGTTTCATCAGTGCCTGTGCGCGTTCGACTCGCGCCGCATATTCCGCGGGCTGGATTGTCGCAACGTCGTCCGTCATGTTCTCGAGTTTCGCCAGTTCCGTCGCTGCATTCGATCCGCCGATGCCAATAGCCATATTTCGTTTCCCGATCGTTTCAAGAATTTCAAGATAAGCGGCGCGTAGTGCATTCGGTCCGCGTGATCGCGTGCTGCGCTACGGTCGCATCCCGCACCCTGCGCCCTGCGCCTCGGAATGAGGATCTTGCACTCGATGAGAGCATGAATGCATTCACTGCTCGGCACTCACCGTGCAGACTATGACGCGACCCGTCCCGGCTCGTAATCGGTAACTCCCCGACGTTCTTGCAACCTTAGGCGATCCGATGCAGAGGCGAGCACTGCGAATTGTCGGCAAAGCGTTGTTTCCAGATGCGCGGCGTGAGTTCGTGCACGCGCGAAGTCGGATGCTGGCCTATCCACCGGCGCGCCATACAGAAACACACGCACCTGCTGTTCCGGGAAGAATATCAGCCCCTGTTACGGCGCGTTCAATTTGAGGTCGAAGATGGGGTATTCATCTCTGTTAGCGCCGGTGTAAAAGCGCCGTTAAACGACGGCACAAGGTTGAGCGAAACAGTCAACGACAAAGGGGCCACGC
>NZ_LOWC01000124.1:0-32573 GCF_001522845.1 Burkholderia sp. BDU5
ACGCCGGCTTGCCGCCCCCGCCAACATGCGGACATTTCATTTGCTACAAAACCGGACATTTCTATTTGTCCGCGACACCTCGAATCGTTGAGCTATCGTCTTCGCACACATTCGACAAAAGAGGTTTGGATGAAGCCGGCAAGATGGGCGGGATGGATCGCATGTGCGATCGCGATCGCAGGAACGACGGCAGGCTGCACGCCGCTGCGGGTCGTCATGCACAGCGTATCGACGGCGGAAGCCGCCGTTCCGGCCGGCCGCTACACGCTCGATCCACACCACTGGAGCATCGTGTTCGACGTCGATCACTTCAAGTATTCGCGCTTCACGATGCGCTTTGATCGCGCGAGCGCGCAACTCGACTGGCGCACGGGCGGACTCGCCGCCAGCGGCGTGACAGCGTCGATCGACGCGGCGAGCGTCGACACCAACGTGCCGCTGCTCGACAAGCTCGTCGCGGGCGCCGATGCACTCGACGCCGTCCGCCATCCGCAAATTCGTTTCGACAGCACGCGCCTCACCCGCACGAGCACGACGCAAGGCACACTGACCGGCAACCTCACGATCCGCGGCGCGACGCATCCCGTCACGCTCGTCGTCACGTTCAACGGCTACGGCCGCAATCCGCTGACGAAGCAGGACACGCTCGGCTTTTCCGCGAGCGGCACGTTCAGCCGTGCGCAATTCGGCGTGACGAGCTGGTATCCGGCCGTCGGCGACGACGTGCGCGTGCGCATCGAAGCGGAGTTCGTCAAGGAAGGCGGGACTCCCGCGCAATGACGGGCCGATGACGCTCCGCATCTTTCGCGACGCGTGACGTTTGCGACGAGCGTCATGCATCGCGACGCACATCGTCGCGCCGAATTTTTTTACGATATTTTTTCTTGAAGGACTCGCTCGCGACTCCCTACACTTCGGACAACCGTCGAGGTTTGGGAGGTGTCATGCAACAGCAACGAGCGAAGACCGAACGACCCGCACACTTCGCGTGTGCAACTCGCGTGAACGGCCGCGTCGTGCTGAGACGTTTCGATCCGGCGCAAGACTCGTACGACGAGCTGACCGCATTGTTGCATCGCGTGTTCGCGCGGCTCGGCCGGATGGGACTCAATTGCCCGTGTGTCGATCAGCCGGCCGCCGTCACGCGGCAGCGCGCGCTTGCGGGCGAATGCTTCGTCGCCGTCTGCAACGACCATCTCGTCGCGACGATGACGCTACATGCGCGCGACCTGTCGTCACCGTGCGAGCTCTATCGCCGCGGCAACGTCGCGACGCTGCGGCAGTTCGGCGTCGATCCGATTTGGCAAGGACGCGGCATCGGGCGGTCGTTGCTCGCATTCGCCGCGCATTGGGCGGCCGCACGCGGCTACCGGCGCCTTGCGCTCGACACGCCGCAGCCCGCCGCGCATCTCGTCGACTTTTACATACGCCAAGGATTCCGAATCGTCGACGTGATGCATTTCTCTGGCAAGGGCTACGACAGCGCGATCCTCAGCAAGCCGACAACGGTATCGCCCTCGTACGCATTGAAGGCTTGCGAACTGCCGCTTACACCGGCACCGCTCGAATGCGCCGCATGAAATCCGACGACGATGTGCGCCGGCACGACCGCGAATGCGAGCTTAGCGAACGGGACGCGCGCAAATTCGCACATGTGAAGGCCGCGATGCGCGTGCGCGGTTTCGCCAAAGTGGCGTTCATCACGATAACGACGAGTCAGGCGTTGACGGCGGCGTTCGCGAGCCTCCCGCACGTCGTCGGCTACGACGTGGAACCGGGTCCGCTGCTTCTCTTCAACTTCATCAGTTGCGCGCTCGTCAGCTTCTGGCTGCGATCCGATGCGCAGCGCGCCTATCTCGAAGCGCAGGCAAGCGGGGGGCTGCGCAAAGCGCCGAATGCCGATATCCTGCTCAACGTCCCTCTCGATTGCCCGAAACGTTGGCTCGTCATCCTGAATATCGAATTGAATCCGAAACTGCTCGACGATGAGCGATGACGCGCGAGCCGTCATCGCGAATGTGCTCCACATTGGAATATTGACGCTTCGTTTACGCCCGTAGCGTCGTTCTTTCGAACGATTTGATATCCGCCGCGCTGTAATGGAGACGTGAAGCGCGACCGAACCGACGATTGAAGCGGGAGAATCGATGCCGACCTACGCCTATCTGCAAATCGGCCTTTTCATCGTGGTGCTGACGTTGCTCGTCAAGCCGCTCGGGGGCTACATCGCTCGAATCGCGGATGGTGATCCACCATGGCCGATGCGAATGCTGCAGCCCGTCGAGCGATGGACATATCGCGCGGCGGGCATCGATCCCGAACAGAGAATGAGCGGGAAAACCTACGCAGTCGCGCTGCTGCTGTTCAGTCTGCTCGGCACGATCGCACTCTATGCGTTGCAACGCGCGCAGCATCTGCTCGCTCAATCCACAGGCACTTCCCGCCGTCAGCGCCGATTCGGCGTTCAACACGGCCGTCAGCTTCGCCACCAACACGAGCTGGCAAGAATATACGGGCGAAACGACGCTCAGCTATCCGAGCCAGATGGGCGGCATCGCCGTGCAGAGCTTTTTGTCTGCCGCCGTCGGCATCGCCGTGCTGCTCGCGTTGATCCGGGGCCTCGCGACGCGCGGCGCCGGCACCGTCAGCAATCTATGGGCCGATCTCACGCGCGCAACGCTGTACATCCTGATCCCGCTGTCCGCACTATTCGCCGCTGCGTTCATCGCGCAAGGCACGATCCAGAATTTCTCCGCGTATCGCACCGTTCACACGGCCCAGCGCGTGACCTGGCGGCAGCCATTGCTCGACGCAAGCGGCGTGCCGTCGCACGACGCCGCAGGCCACGCGATCATGCACACGACGACGAGCCGCGAGCAGCTTCTGCCGATGGGCTCCGTCGCATCGCAAGAGTCGATCAAGCTGCTGAGCGGCGACGGCGGCGGCGGCTTCAACGCGAACTCCGCGCATCCGTTCGAGAACCCGACGCCGCTCAGCAACTTCCTGCAGATGCTCGCGCTTCTGCGGCTGCCGGCTGCGCTGTGCCACACGTTCGGCACGATGGTCGGCGACACGCGGCAGGGCTGGGCAATCTATGCGGCGATGCTCGCGATGTTCGTCGCGCTTGCGGCGGTGACGATACGCGCCGAGCAGGCGGGCAGCGCAGCGCTTGCGGCACCCGGCATCGACACGCGCGCATCGGCGTCGATGCCGGGCGGCAACATGGAAGGGAAGGGGACGCGCTTCGGGATCGTGTCGTCGGCGCTCTATGCGACGATCGCGACAGCGAGCGGTGACGGCGCGGTCGATGCGATGCACGATTCGCTCACGCCGATCGGCGGGCTCGTGCCGATGGCGCTGATGCAGACCGGTGAAGTCGTGTTCGGCGGCCCCGGCTCGGGACTTTTCGGGATGCTAATGCACGCAATGCTCACCGTGTTCGTCGCGGGATTGATGATCGGCCGCGCGCCCGAATATCTCGGCAAGAAAATCGATCCGTACGACATGAAGCTCGTTGCGATCGCGATCCTCGCGACACCGCTCGTCGTGCTCGTCGGCACGGCCGCGTCGGTGTTGCTGCCGGACGGCGTCGCGGGCATCGCGAATCCCGGCGCGCACGGCTTTAGCGAGATCCTCTACGCGTTCACGTCGGCGGCGAACAACAACGGCAGCGCGTTCGCGGGCCTCGCCGCCAATACGCCGTTTTACAACATGACGCTCGCGGCGGCGATGTGGTTCGGCCGCTTCGCGACGATCGTGCCGGCGCTCGCGCTCGCAGGCTCGCTCGCGCCGAAGGTGCGGCGCGCGGCCGGCCCCGGCACGCTGCCGACGCACGGACCGCTCTTCGTGGTCATGTTGATCGGCACGATCTCGTTGATGACGTTGCCGACGTATCTGCCCGCGCTCGCGCTCGGGCCGATCGTCGAGCAGGTGACGATGGGGGCCGTGCATTGAAGCTGATCGACGGTCGTCGGCCAGCCGCATGCGGCGCGCGAATCATCGTTTGCAGTCCGTAGTGCGACGTGACTCGTGACTCGCGGCCCGGCGCTCTATCGAACCGGGCCCGCGCCGCCGACGTCACACCGTCCAGTCGAGAATCACCTTGCCGCTTTCGCCCGACAGCATCGCCGCAAAGCCCTTGTCGAACTCGTCGATCGGAAAGCGATGCGTGAGGATCGGCGACAGATCGAGCCCGCTCTGCAGCATCGCGACCATCTTGTACCAGGTTTCGAACATCTCGCGCCCGTAGATGCCCTTGATCTCGAGGCCCTTGAAGATCACCTGGTTCCAGTCGATCGCGGTCTGCGCGGGCGGAATCCCGAGCAGCGCGACCTTGCCGCCGTGGTTCATCGCCTCGAGCAGCGACGTGAACGCGCTCGGCACGCCCGACATCTCGAGCCCGACATCGAAGCCTTCCGTCATGTGCAGATCGGTCATCACGTCGTGCAGCGATTCGCGCGACACGTTCACCGCGCGCGTCGCGCCCATCTTGCGCGCGAGGTCGAGTCGATAGTCGTTGATGTCGGTGATGACGACGTTGCGCGCGCCGACGTGCTTCGCGATCGCCACCGCCATCACGCCGATCGGCCCCGCGCCCGTGATCAGCACGTCCTCGCCGACGAGATTGAACGACAGCGCAGTATGCGTCGCGTTGCCGAACGGATCGAAGATCGCAGCGAGGTCGTCGGAAATCTCGGGCGGAATCTTGAACGCATTGAACGCGGGAATCGCGAGATACTCGGCGAACGCGCCTTCGCGATTCACGCCGACGCCGACCGTGTTGCGGCACAAATGACGCCGCCCCGCGCGGCAGTTGCGACAGAAGCCGCACGTGATGTGGCCTTCGCCGGACACGCGGTCGCCGATCGAGAAGCCGCGCACTTCCTGGCCCATTTCGACGATCTCGCCGACATACTCGTGTCCGACGTGCATCGGTACCGGAATCGTCTTCTGCGCCCAGTCGTCCCACTTCCAGATGTGGATGTCGGTGCCGCAGATCGCCGTGCGGCGGATCTTGATCAGGACGTCGTTGTGACCGACCTCGGGCTTCTTCACACGTGTGAGCGTGAGGCCCGGCCCACGTTCGAGCTTGGCAAGCGCTTTCATCGCGGGCCCTCCGTCAAATGACGCCGAGTGTCTTGCCGACGCGCGCGAACGCGTCGACCGCCCGATCGATCTGCTCGGGCGTGTGCGCGGCGCTCATCTGCGTGCGGATCCGCGCGCGGCCGCGCGGCACGACCGGATACGAGAAGCCGATCACGTAGACGCCTTCGGCGAGGAGCGCATCCGCCATGTTCGATGCGACCTGCGCGTCACCGAGCATCACCGGAATGATCGGGTGCTCGCCCGGCACGAGCGTGAAGCCCGCCGCACTCATCTTCTCGCGGAAACGCGCGCCGTTCGCGCGCACGCGTTCGCGCAGCCGCGCGCCTTCGTCGCTTGCGAGCAGCTCGAGCACCTTCAGCGACGCAGCCGCGATGCTCGGCGTCAGCGTGTTCGAGAACAGATAGGGACGCGAGCGCTGCCTCAGCAACTCGACGATCTCGCGCCGCGCGGCGACGTAGCCGCCCGACGCGCCGCCGAGCGCCTTGCCAAGCGTGCCCGTGACGATGTCGACGCGCCCCTCGACGCCGCAGTATTCGGGCGTGCCGCGCCCGTGCCCGCCGATGAAGCCGACCGCATGCGAATCGTCGACCATCACGAGCGCGCCGTAGCGGTCGGCCAGGTCGCAGACGCCCTTCAGGTTCGCGATGATGCCGTCCATCGAGAACACGCCGTCGGTCGCGATCAGCTTGAAGCGCGCGCCCGCCGCATCGGCTTCGCGCAGCTTCGCTTCGAGATCGGCGAGGTCGTTGTTCTTGTAGCGAAAGCGCTTCGCCTTCGACAGCCGAACGCCGTCGATGATGCTCGCGTGATTCAGCTCGTCGCTGATGATCGCGTCGTTTTCGTCGAGCAGCGTCTCGAACAGGCCGCCGTTCGCATCGAAGCAGCTCGAATACAGAATGCAGTCGTCGGTTTTCAGGAACGTGGAAAGGGCGGCCTCGAGCTGCTTGTGCACGGTCTGCGTGCCGCAGATGAAGCGTACCGACGCCATCCCGAACCCGTCCTGCTCGAGCGCCGCCTGCGCGGCAGCGATGAGGCGCGGGTCGTCCGCAAGGCCCAGATAGTTGTTCGCACAGAAATTCAGCACGTGTGCGCCACCGGCAAGCCGGATGTCGGCCGCCTGCGGGCTCGCGATCTCGCGCTCGGTCTTGTAAAAACCGTCCGCGCGAATCTGGTCGAGGGTGCCGCGTAGATGGGCGAGAAAGGCATCACGCATTGCATAAGCTCCTGATATGGGCTGCAAGCCTCGGCGCTCGTCCGCGCTCGTGGCGGCGGCAAAGCAGCTTGCTACTGTTATAGTCGGCCGCTGGGTTTAGCGTATTTTTCCTGTATTTCGAACTAAAATTCGAAATACCGAACAACTCTAAGCGAACGGAATTCAAATGGCAAGCTCTTCCGGCGCGCGACGCACAGCCGCGCCCGCCGCCACCGGCGCCACGCCGCCGCGGGTCGGCGAGCAAATCCAGCGCCTGCGCAACGAGCGCAAACTGACGCTCGACGATCTGTCGCGCGCGGCGGGCGTGTCGAAATCGATGCTGTCGGAGATCGAGCGCGACAAGGCGAATCCGACGATCGCCGTCGCGTGGCGGCTCACGAACGCGCTCGGCATCAGCCTCGACGAACTGTTCGCACAGCCGAAAGCGCCCGAGACGATCCGCGTCGACGGCCCGCACGACATTCCGACGCTTGCCGGCCACGACGCGCAATACCAGTTGCGCGTCTGGGGCCCGATCGAGCTCGCCGGCAAATTCGAGTGGTACGAGCTGACGCTGCCGGCAAATGGCGCGCTCGCGTCGAATCCGCACGAGCCGGGTACGCGCGAGCATCTGACGGTGCTGAACGGCGCAATCGAAATCGAAGCAGCGGGCGTCACGCGTCGCCTGAAAGCAGGCGACACCGCGCGCTACGCGGCCGACGGGCCGCACGCGATCCGCAATGCGGGCAAGAGCGAAGCGAAAGCGCTCCTCGTCGTGATCCATCGATAGCACGGCGTCTAGTCGGCCAGGCAGCCAGTTGCGCAATATGTTGCGGTAGGAATGCCCGTCACCGGGCCCCCCCGCACAGATCCCGGCGTGCGCGATTCGCGCACCGGGCTCCTGCCTTGGGTGTTTGGCGTCGAAGCGCACAACGGGCCAAGGGTGAAGGACGCGAGCACGGGGAATCCACTGCTTTGCCAGCCTTTGCATCTTCGCCCACGTGGTGTCGTCCTTCTGGCTGCGACGCCGAAGCGCCCTGCGCCAGAGTTCGATGACGTGAGCTCGGAAGGCTTTCATCGCGGGATAGTTGGTCGGGACCGAGTGGTAGTTGAAGTACCCTTGAACCACTTGCCGCAACCACGTCCCTTGCTCGGGGATCGAGTGGTGCCATCGGCGTCGCAACTCCTCTTTGACTGCCCGCAGCGCGGCCCGTAGCCGGTCTCGCCGGGTCTTTCGCCAGAGCATGAACTTACCGTCTCGGGCGTGGCCGCTGATGTGGGTGAATCCTAGGAAGTTGAATGTCTCGGGTTTGCCCAGTCCCCGCTTGACTCGGTTCTGCGCCGCAAAGCGTCCGAACTCGATCAGACGGTTTTTCTCCGGGTGTACCGACAGCCCAAATTGCTCCAATCTCGCTTGCATGGCTCGCTTGCATGGCTCGCTTGAACCGCTCGGCGTCCCAGCGTTTGTCGAACCCGACAACAATGTCGTCGGCGTATCGAGTGATGACGACGTTCCCCTCGGCGTGGCGCTTGCGCCATTGATTCGCCCAGAGGTCGAAGACGTAGTGCAGGTGGATATTCGCCAACAGGGGCGAGATGGCTGAGCCTTGCGGCGTCCCCTCGTCCGTCGACTCAATCACCCCGTCTTCCATCGCACCCGCTTTCAGCCATTTACGGATCAGTCGAATCACACGTTGGTCGCCGATTCGGTGCTCGACGAACTTGATCAGCCATTCATGGCTCACCGTGTCGAAGAAGCGACTGATGTCGGCATCCAGTATCCAGTTCACGTTTGTGCGCGCGATTCCCGTTGCCAGTGCATCGAGCGCATCATGTTGACTGCGCTTTGGGCGGAAACCGTACGAGAAACCTAAGAAATCCGTCTCGTAGACTGCGTTAAGCACTGCCACCAGTGCGCGCTGGACGATTTTATCTTCCAGTGCAGCAATGCCCAGCGGGCGTAGCTTCCCATCCGACTTTGGTATATACCGCCTCCGGCTAGGGAGTGCCCGATAGGCTTGGCGATGTAAGCGCCCGTGCAGATCGTGGAGATTTCGCTCCAGGTCTTGTTCGTAGTCGTGCCACGTCACGCCATCAACGCCAGCCGCCGCCTTCCGTTTCAGCCAGAAGAACGCCGTTTCCAGCAGCTCGATGTCGATCAGATGGAACAGCGCCGTGAACTTCTCCTTCTTCCTTTGCCTTGCGGCTTGGCGCACACGGTCTAGCCGCTGGGACACGCTTATCCGGCTCTACGTCCGGCGCATGTGTGACCAGCCCGTGTTCCCCTTGGCCCCACCCCTTGGCTCCACCGGCTCCGCCCCCGGTTGCCCGGGTTTGTTCGCCCGCTTCGTCGCTACTATGGGTGAGTCCGACTTCTCCCGTTCGTTCACCATCGGCTTCGGCTCCTCACCTTCCCGATGCGGACCGCTCGGCGATGTTGCCGCCGGCGGTCAAATGGGAGATCTCCCGGTTCCCGCATAGAGATCGTACTGACTGCCAGGCTCTAAGACCGCGCCGAGTCCACACGGTGCTCGCGGTAGCGCGCCGTGTGGTTTTGCCTTCCGCATACAGTAGTGCGTCAGCACTCGGGTCTATAAACATTTCGTGGCTCAATGGCTGGCCTATCAGCACCCCTGTCAACGCTTCGCAACCCGCCTCGCGGCTGGCTACGCATGACTCGGGGACATCGTGAGTCGCTAACTCTTACAACGTCGGGGACTTGCACCCCTTGATCTCTACCGGTCTCCCGGCGCACACTGTATATTTGTACAGTATACGCGAAACAGGAGCCCGCGATGACCGAACAGGATTTGGCCGCGCTCAGCTTCAAGGCTGCGGCGCACGATATGGAAACGATTGTCCGCCACATTGCCGAGCGCTATATCCGGCAAGGCGTTCCGTTGACGTGGCGGCTCCTGCACGCGATCGAGGCCGAAGCGCTCGCCGATCTCGGCTTCGCGAGCCGGCACGATCCGATGGTGCGCTGCCTCTTCGACCGTCCGGCCGAATTGTGCTTTCCCGAAACCGACGATCTCGTCGACTTCGGGCGGTCGAACGCGCTGCCCGCGGTGTTCTCGTTCGCGGTCGCCGCGTACGAGCGGGCTGCGAACGCACAGAACGGCGCAAAAAAGGCGCCGGCGCGCCCCGCGCGCGCGTGGGGCGACTAGGCAGGCGGCTGTGTTCGGCCGAGCGCTCGCGCCTCGCATGCACTTCGATCGATTGCCGGCAGCGAGATATCTGCCGGACATTCGCCGCCCACGCGAAGCCCTTTATCGAGCGAACGCGACACGCTATGATGAATTGCAACTAACGAAATAAATGACATGTCGCCGTCCATTCTGACGAGTCCTTCTCCGCCGTCCGACATACCAAGCGATCTATTCGATCGCGATACGTCGGACTGGCTCAGCCATCCGGACACGGCATTCGATGCTTGGCTGGCAGCCCAAGAATTTCGCCGCTCGTCGGCCGACGTCTACCGCGCACAATGGGGCGCGTTTCTCGGCTGGCTCGCGAAACGACAGAAGAACCTCGCGGCGGTCGATACCGAGACGATCGCGCATTTCGTCAGCGAACTGTCGATCAAGAAGACGCAAAAAGTCCGTTATTTGAGACTCATCGAGCGCGTGCTCGATCACGTGCGCAAGAGTGAATTCGGCTCGACGAATCCTGCTCGCTTCATTGCTCAGGATGGCGAAGCAACTTGGCATAGCGCGCACGACAACGAGCCGACGAGTTTTCTGGCGCCCGCCGAACGCGCCGCGTTGCTCGCGTATCTGTTTTCGCCGCTGCCGGCGATGGGCGCGGCGCTCTGGAAAGAACGCCGCGATCGCGCGCTCATCGCCGCATTCCTCGGCGGCGGATTGAAAACCGGCGAAGCGCGCGCACTTACGGTTAGTTGCGTAAAATTGAGTTCGACGATGCTAACGATCCCTGCCGCGCAGCCGGAATTCACACGCGAAACGCATCTTGCGTCATTCGCGATCGCGCTATTCGACGCATGGCTCGCCGAACGCCAACGCTGCGGCATTCCGGGCGAACTCGTCTTCCCCGCAGCGCAGTCCGGCCGACCGATGCACAAGGCGACGATGCTGCGCGCAGTCGACGCGATCATCGATGCAGCCGACATCGCGCAGTCTCGCACCGCGCGCGCCAGTCCGCAGACGTTGCGCAACACGTTCGCAGCCGAACTGTTCGAAAACGGCGTCGAGCCGGAGAAAGTCGGACAGTGGCTGGGGTTCGCGCAGCCGATTTCATCGAATCGGCTGCATCGGGCATGGAAAAATTGGCGAGAAAGCCTCGCGAATGCGCTGCCGGATGCCAAATCGTTCGCCGACGAAGCACCGATCGCGTCAAGCCAGACTTGAAACCGGGGCTTTTCAGCCTCTGACAACCCTCATCTTTTGACTCCCGAATTTCCTCACCTTCGGGAAAATCGGGCGGCTTCCGTCACGAAGTCCGGGAGAAATAAGCGGCCGCCGCGAAGCGCGACGGTCGCGCCCCCGACGCGTGTTCACATTCGGGACAAAGCAATTCATAGCCGTCAGCGTCATGCGACAGTTCGGGTTCGCCGTCACCGCACTTCGGACAGCGCAGGGGCAGCGACACATGTTGGTCGAGCGACGTACCGATCGCATCGAAAGCTACCGCGTCGAGACTGCCGGCGTCCGCCAGGCGACGAATCAGCGCCGCGATCTCGGGCGTCATGCCCTGGCTGGCACGCAAAGTCTGTGCTTCCTTCACTGCGGCGGCCAATTCGTCGCCTTGCTCATGCAACTGGGCGTCGAGCCGGTCCGCACGCGCCTTCGCGGCGCTCAGCTGCTGCAGAAAGTCGAATTCCTTGCGGTTGACGTCGCGCAATCCTTGCTGATAAGTCGACGCCATGCTGCGCAACGAATCGAGCTCGACGAGCATCGGCTTCACGCGACGTTCGGCTTCCGCGATCGCATCTTTGATTTGCTGCGCGTAGTGCTCGGTGTTTTCTCTCAACTCGGCTTGCAAGGTGTCGATCCGTTCGCGTAACGCCGCATTTTGGCTCTGTTCAGCCTCGAGACGCCGATTCAGCAGCGCATTTTCATTTTCCATTCGACGAATCAGGCCCTGCAGCGAATCCTGATGGGCGAGACCTTGCGTCGACGCTGACGCCAGTTGCACCTCGACTTCAGTCAACTGGCTCTGCAACCGCTCGGCGCGCGCATCGCTTCGGGCAAGTGAGGTTTCGAGCGATTCCTGACGAATCAGTGCGTCTCGGTATTTTTGCTCGGTGGCGGCGACTTCGTCGCTGGCCAGTCGCCGTTCTGCATCGAGACTCTCACGCGCCTGTTTCAGCGCTTCTTCATAAAGTGCGCCAAGCAGCGTCCCCGCTTTTTCCTCGAGCGGCTTAGGCAATGCAGCACCCTCGAGCCTGACTTTCGACGCCGCGCGAATGCGCTCCCAAAAGTAATCGATGTCCTTCGGAATGTCGCTTGCGCTGCCGGTCTGTGTCAAATCGCGGACGTTCGCCGCAGACGGCCGTATACCGAGATCGAAGAACAGCCGCTTGCATGCATGGAGTGACAGATCTTGTCGACGTGCGCCGGACGAGCGTAACGCATCGAGTTCTTCGCGAATGGTTTGTCGGATTTTGTCGAGGGTCATCATTGCTGTTGGAAAACGATACGTATCAATCATAACGAAACACGTTCTGATTGATACGTTCCTGATGCACTTGTTGTACTTTTGCCACCAGTGAGGGTTTTTGGAGAGATCTTGTGCCGTTTCGCTTGCTTAGATGTCTCGAAACCGTGAAACAAAGCGAAGAATCGAGCTTAACTTCATGTTTTTAAAAGATTATCGGATGAGGCCCGAATAACAGCAATTGTTTCACATGTCGGGGACTGTGGTTCTCGGGGCGTATCTGGAAGCGAAATTGGAGATCTGTGGAAAACTCGTCGGGGGAGTCTTGAGAGTATTAGAAGTAAACACCTTTGAAATCATCGTTAAAAACGTTAACGCCACCAGGAAGCCTTGTTCAGCAAGGGATTGCGGCCGGGAAGGTGAAGTTTTACGGGATACAAGGTGACATCTTCCAGGAGCCGACGTGATGGGGTTCGGGGATCAGCGTGAGCCGATGCGGGAAAGATCGTGAGTGGGTTCAGGACAGTTTCCCACAGGCGAAACTGATAAAGGTGAGATTTTTCAGGGACACAGCAACGGTAAAGCCGCGTGGAGCCTGAATCGATCCATTTGACACCCACAGGCATGGGTGAGGATTTTCGGGATGCCCGTGAAGCAGCGACTCTGCCCTTCTTTTAGGCAGATTTAGGGGATAGGTGAGATTTCTCGGGATTCCAGCCCGTTTGGGTGTGAGCGTTTCCGGGAAAGAACGTCAGTAAAGGCCTGTCCGGTGGGGCTTCGTGGCCCGAAACGACCCAGAGGTGAGATTTTTCGGGAGACTGGTTTTGGCCTCGGGACTCCGGATCCTATCAATGGTGAGGGTATTCGGGGGAGTGGCCGGTGGCGCCCGATCGTGCTTGAGGTGAGGTTTTTCGGGACCTGGAAGGCGGCCGAGATTTGTCAAAGGTGAGGCTTTTCGGGAAAAGTGTGCGTGTACTTACCTGCAAAGGCCCGTAGATGCTGAATGGTGAGAGACATTTCGACACCGGTTTTCCATCAAAGGTGAGGTTTTTCAGGAAGTAATGCCGCGAGATCAACATAGGGCTGCTTGCCGAAAGGTGAGGGAATTCGGGATGGAAAATCTCGATCGCTGCTTCAGCTATGCAATGTAAGTATTTGATGCAATGGAGATTTTTTGTCACGAATGCGATGGTGAGCTTTTTCGGGAGCGTCGGGTGCATCGTCATGAGGGGTGAAAATCGTCTTGAGGTGAGACTTTGCGGGAACCAATTGCCGATGACTGCCCGTGTGCCGGTCCCGCAGCGGCGATTGATTGCTTGTTCGCGGGATCCGAATGGTGAGCTTTTTCGGGAGATGGGCCTGGATGGCGGGGCGTGAGCGGTGGCGAACTGCTCTGACCGATCCGCTTGGCGGGTCGTCGGCCTGGCCGCAGGCGGGAAGCGGGGTTCGTGGTGAGGCAAACCGGATGCGGGTCTTCACGTTGGGCAACTTCGGTATGCTGTGTGGCCCACGTCCGGCCTTGGGCCAAGTCCCCCCGGACGGTTGGCAGACCTCTTTCCGGGGCCGATGGGCTTGCGAGCGCGGCGTCGTCGAGCCGGGGCGGGGGAAATCGACGTCGGGTGTGTTCAAGCGGATGTCGATGGCTCACGCTGGTCATTTCCGCGACGCGGATCGGCCGGGTGTCGCTTCAATGCCGTGTGTGGGGGCACTGGCGCCGATGGTGAGCCACAGGCTCGTCCGGGACCTCACGTTGGTCCGGCGGGTGCTCCGAACGGGTAATCGATCGTTCGCATCACTGCTCTTGGGCGGATGGCACACATGGCTTGCTGCCCATATATTAGCGATCGCTTTCGCGTTCCCCCGGGGCCGGTTTGAGGTGAGTCGCACTGGCGCCGAGTACTCACGCCAGATCTCGGCGCGGCGATGTCCGTCGTCAATGCGTGCCGTCGCCGGCGTTTCACTGACGACGCCCTCGACTCTTCGGTTAGTCGAAGCAGCCCGGTGCGGCTCACGTTTGTCGTCACACCGGGTATCTGGTTGGTCCCTGGCCTCAATCCTGCTCATGTTTGCCGGCCCGTCGCGTTTTCGGTGAGTGGATCTAGCCTTTCGGGGCTCACGCTTGCCGTCTTGGGCGGATCTGCGGACTCCGTATGGCATCGAGTTCTGGTGGCCGGCGCTGGCTCGTTTATCGCGTCCTTTCGCGCCTGTGGCGGCTTTGCCGTTCGGTGAACCGAATGAGGCCGCACTCACTCACGTCGCCCATCGGCGCTCGCATGCCGTGCGCTACCGGGGCGCTGCTTGTATCGGACGTGCGGCTGAATGAAGCGACGTGGCCTGCTCGAGGCTTGAGCCCACGATGTTTGGGGGACGGGGCCGGTAAGTGGTGAGCCGGATCGGTTTTCGCGGCCCACTTCTGGGTCAGTTGCGTCGGCGGCAGGTGTCGGCCGCCCGTTCCGAGCCGATCCGGCGATCGTTGCGCGGGTCGTTCCGGGCGCCCGGTGCCGTTAATCGGTGCCCGTCGAGCTTCAACGCCTAATGATCCGGGGATGAGTCACGTCGGGCATATGACTTGCTGCCAATTCCGCCTGACTTCCTGGTATCCGCCGGCCGGCCGACGGCCCGATCGACATGCTGGGCATGATTTCAGTCGATATCGGTCGATCCCTCGGCTCGCCGCCCCCGAAATCGGCGCCGCGAGCCGATCGCGGACACGCCCGCATGCACGAAATTCGTCGTAGCAATTTTGCGACAAGATTTGAGGTGAGATAATTCGGGAGCCGCTGCACTGCGGAACGGGCGCGCGGGAAA
Organism: Burkholderia sp. BDU5; assembly: GCF_001522845.1. Lineage (NCBI taxonomy): Bacteria > Pseudomonadati > Pseudomonadota > Betaproteobacteria > Burkholderiales > Burkholderiaceae > Burkholderia > Burkholderia sp. BDU5. The sequence goes on from NZ_LOWC01000124.1 coordinate 14,723, forward strand.
ACGGGCGCCCGCCGCGCTTTCCGCGGCACGCAAAGGTGAATCGAGGATGGCCGGATTTTGGACCGGTGAGCGTTTGCGGGAGCTCGATCGGGTGAGTGGCGACGAATCGCCGAGCTTCACCGGATATGGTGAGCATGCCGTTCTGGACGCGCATCACCACAGACGCTATCCTTCCGGAAACTTCTCCTCCGACCCGATGCATGGCCACAAAGCGCGCCAAGAAAACCGATGTGGATGTGGTGAGTGCTAGTTCCGCCGAATTGCGTAAGGCTGTCGAGGCAATCGCAATTCAGCCGAAAAACGGCAAGATCACCCTCCTGACTCGCAAGCTGTTCAACGTGCTGCTTGCGGTCGCTCAGCAAGCCGACGATTCCGGCGATACCTATCGCGCGCTGCTGTCGGATATCGTCGCCAACTCGGCCTTCGATTCCAACGACACGGCGCTCGTGAAGGAGCACTTGCGGCGGATGGTGTCGGTGCAGGTCGAATGGAGTACCGGCACGTCGAGCCAGAAGCCCGGTCGGAAATGGGGGATTTCCACGCTGATCGCCGATGCCGAAATTCTCGAGGATCCTGCGACGCGGCGCGTGTGGGTCGAATTCTCGTTTGCACCGAAGATCAAGAAGAAACTGCTCGACCCGGTGCAGTATGCGCGTCTGAGTCTACAGTTCCAGAGCCAGCTGCGCAGCAGCGCGGGGCTCGCGCTGTACGAAATCTGCGTGCGCTATCTGACGAACCCGAGCCATCTGACGATGCGCGAGCCTTGGGAATGGTGGCGCCCGATCCTGTCGGGCACGCCCGACACCGAGGCCGGCGACGAGGCGAAGCGCGAGTACAAATACTTCAAGCGCGACTATCTGCGTCCGGCGATCGCCGAGGTGAACGCAGTGACGAACATCTTCGTCGAACTGGTCGAGCATCGCGAAGGACGTCGAGTTGCCGAGATCCAATTCCGCGTGTCGGAGCGCAAGCAGCCGATGCTCGCACTCGACGAGCATCCGAACGTCTTCGACAGCACGCTTGTCGACCGGATGGTGAAGATCGGCATTCCGTTGAAGGAAGCGCAGACGCTCTATGCGGACAACGAGGAAAACCGGATTCGCGCCGCGCTGCAATTGACCGAGCAGCGGGTGCGCAGCACGACGCTGCCGCCCGTGCGCAGCGCGCCTGCGCTGTTCAAGGACGCGTTGAAGAAAGGATATGCACCGCCCGTCGACACGGTCGAAACGCCGCCGCCTGCAAGCGGCGGCAAGTTGGCCGCTGCCCCTGCCAACGCCGGGCGGGCGGACGATCCGAAGGCGCGTCTGCGCAGCGAGTACGACGCTTACCGGCGAAAGGAAGCGAAGCAGCTGTATGAAGAACAAGGTGACGCGGAACGGGAGGTCGCGCGCGCGTCGTTCGAATCCGACGTGTTGCCTGCGCTAGGTTCGCATCTGCGTGATGATTGGCGTCGGCGCGGACTGGACTCGAAACTCGTCGAAACAGCTTTTTTCGACTGGCTCGCTCAAAAGACCTGGGGCGAACCGACCGACGGCGATCTGCTCGCCTTTACGCTGAGCCAGTCCCGCGCGGCTTGAGCGATTGCTCGATTCGCCTGATTCGATTTCTTCCGTAACGAAAAACGGGGTCCGCTGGGCCCCGTTTCTTTTGGGTGCGCCCGGCAGGGCGCACCTACTCGGAGGTGAAAGTCCTCTACAGCCCGGCAAGGGGAAGTGTTAGCCGAACGGCAAGGGTGTCGAGGGTCACTGCGAATCTGGAGGAAGCCGAAGGCAAAGCGCTGGCTTGACGAACAGGAAGCGGATATGAGGCGGCGTGGCGGGGTGAGGTGCCCATATGGGTTTGGCCGGGCCGCAAATGCCTGGCAAGCGGTGCAACGAGCCCAAGGCTATCTCAAGGAAGGCCACCGCTGAGTGGTTGCCGCGTTGAACCCAGTGCTGCGCGGCTGGGCCTCGTACTTCCGGCTGACGGAAGTGCGAGGGGTGTCGCAGGACGTGGATGGGTGGACACGACGCAAACTGCGCTGCCTGATATGGCGGCAATGGAAGTGCCCGGCCACTCGTAACAGGAAGCTTCAGGCTCACGGACTGGATCCGACGCGGGCCCGGAAGTCGGCCAGCAATGGCCGGGGCCCTTGGTGGAATGCTGGAGCGAGCCACATGGGTGCGGCATACCTCAGAGCTACTTCGACGCATCAGGGTTGTTCTCGGGGCTGGACATCCAGCGGCGCTTCCGTGTGCTCAGTGAACCGCCGTATGCGGAACCGCCCGTCCATGTATGTGAGAGGGCGACGGGGGCAACCCCGTCCCCTACTCGATTCCATTCGGTTCAGTTCGACAGCAGCATCCGCTCGAGCTGCTGCAGGATGTCGTCCCGTTTTTCTCGGGTCAGGCCGCGCAGCCGCAGTTCCAAGCGATCCTCGCCATACGATTTCAGATCGCCGACCGACATGCCGTTCAGCTTGATCTCGTGCCGTTGCGCATATCGCTGCCGGCTCGCGGGTTTCGGGTTTTCCTGCGCGGTCGCCCTTCCCTTCACGATGTCGGCCACCTGACGGGTGCTGAGATCGTCGGACAGAATCTTGTTGATGAGGCGCAGTGTCGCGTCAGTGCCGCGCGCTGTGTGGTAGCGGCCGACCTGATACGCCATGTTCGAACCGAAGCGATCCGGGCGCGCGACCATTTCCTGCATCACGGCTTCCGGCAGCTTGCCGATTGAAAGCGCGACGGCAACTGTCGACTCGTCGAGTCCGAGATGCTCGGCAAGCTCTTTTTGGCTCTGGAAGTAACTCTCCTCGAGGAAGCGCTTCCAGACGACCGCATTGTCGAAAACCGTTTGCGAGTCGCGCTGGACGTTGAGGTCGTAACCGAGCTTGTAACTCTGAATGCCGATCGGCAGATCGATGACGATCGCCCTGACCAATTCCTTGTTCGCTTCCTTCAATGCACGGACGCGGCGCCCGCCGTCGCTGACGAAGTAGGAGCCGGGATTGTCGTAGTCGGGAATGACGTGAATCGCTTGCTGCTGCCCTTGCTTCGCCAGATTGACGGCTAACTCCGCGATCGACGACTTCAAATAGAAGTGCCGCGGATTGAAGGGGCTCGGCTTGATCGTCTTGAGTGGCAGTTCGATCACTTGGCCGGGCTGATAGCGATTTTCGATTCGCCACGCACGATACTGGCTCGATTCGTCGATCGAGTCCGTGGTCGACGGCGTTTCAACGATCGTGACAGGGATATTCTTCTTTGGCGATTTGCCGGCAGGAGTAGCCGGCGTTGCGGTGTCGGATTTGACGAGGCCGTCGATCGCATTGAGTCGATCGAGCGCCGTGCGTTTTTCGCTGGTCGTGATGTCGGGGCGCGCTTGGAAGCCTTTGGCGAATTGGGAGGGTTTCATTCAGGGTCCTTTATGCGCATAAAGTCAGGGCAGCATTGCGACGATCTCGTCGGCACATGCACGGATTTCCGCCGCTGCGAGCTTTGCGCCGCGGTCGTTCATTTGCAAGACGGTTTGGCCTAGCGCCATGGCTTGCTTATAGGCTTCGCGCGTGGGAATTTGTGTCCTGAGAAGCGGGAAGCCGAGTTCTTCAAGCGCGCGCTTCAATTCACGCGTGAGCATCCGCTTCTCCTCGGTCTTGTTCAATAGGAACACGGCGCGGAGATCTTCGTTCATCACCTGCGCCTGCTGAATCAGTTTGACGAGACCGACGCTCGACCAATAGTCCGCCGGCGACGATGAAGTCGGGATCACCGCGATCGTCGCGGCGAGCAACACGACGCCAGACACCTTCTCGGTAATCGACGGTGGGCAGTCGACGATGATGATGTCGTAGTCGCTGATGAACTTCTTGATCTCGCGATGAATTTGGCTGCCGGCCTCGGCGAGATTGACGACGGGAAACGGGATGCCGGTTTCACTGTCAGCGGAGGCGCTGGACCAATGAACGAGGGTGTTTTGGCCGTCGGCGTCGATCACCAGGACGCGTTGTCCTTTTTCGTGGAACGCGGCGCCGAGATGCATCGCGATGGTGCTCTTACCGACTCCGCCCTTTTGTTGAGTGACTGCAATGATTTCAGCTGCCATTTTCACTCCTATTTTGATCAGGGGGATTTTACCGGACGATTTTTTTATTTCAATGAATTTGTTGCGAACTGGCGACGCACTGACCGTTTGGCCGATGGTTTATGCGCATAAAGCCAGCGGGTGGTGCGTATGTTGTATGGGGCCATGAGGAGGAAGCCTGCTAGCGGGCAGTCGAATCGGTACTCTGCGATTGGTCCATTTATATGGACAGATCTGTTGTGCGTCGAGACTGGCTGGCATGTGCTTGAAACGGCGATGCATCATTGATGACGCCAACGCCAACGCCAACGCCAACGCCAACGCCAACGCCAACGCCAACGCCAACGCCAACGCCAACGCCAACGCCAACGTTGCGGTCGGCTTTATGCGCATAAACCGGGATACAGCGATCGATGCGGTCGCTCGACGCTGCATTGCGCGCGACGTCTTAGATTGCCATTGCAGCGCCGGAATTCGGAGCGCGTCGATTAGTCAACCATGCATGGGCCGGCAGATTGCGCATTTTGCCCAGCGTAACGAGCTACCCCGTTGCACGGCCGCTACAATACCCTCGTCTTTGACCCACTCTCACTAGCAGACCGATGATCACGATCTATCACAACCCCCGCTGCTCCAAATCTCGCGAAACGCTGGCGTTGCTCGAGACGCTCAATCAGACCGCCGGGGAGGCAATCAATGTCGTCGAATACCTGAAGCAACCGCCGACCGTCGCGCAATTGAAGGTGCTACATCGGCAACTTGGGCGCCCGGTGCGCGAGATGATTCGTGATAACGAAGCACCTTATAAGGACCTCAATCTCGCAGATGCAGGCGTTTCGGATGCGCAGTTGTGTGACGCGATCGCAGAGCATCCGATCCTGCTTCAGCGTCCGATTGTCGTGCGTGGCGACAAAGCTGCGATCGGCCGCCCGCCAGAGACAGTGATGTCTTTGTTTGAATAATTATTAGAAAATTAATAATTCTACTGGGGCGACGGTTCGGCGGTTTTATCTATCGTCAATATGCGCCGGGCCTGAGTCGCTCCATCGGGCTCGCGTCGTGCGAAAAGTTGTGTGGCCGGGCGCAGATCCGGGGGCGCTGCCGCTCATCTAGATTCAGAGCAACGTCATGCGAATGTCGGATTCGCACAAACACAAACGCTCTTACAAAGACGATCACCCGCGACTCCTCGCCGGCCCAGCCGTACACAACCCGCACACATCACCGCACACATCACCGCACACATCACCGCACACATCACCGCACACATCACCGCACACATCACCGCACGTTCACTCGCTCCGTTCCGCCTCGTTCCCGCCCGCGACGCGCGCCGCCTCCCGCAGCAAGCGAATCTGCATACGATAATTGCGGCAACCGCTGCAAGCCGGCAGGTGCACCCGTACCCTGAGTCGTTCGTCGAGCGACAACGGGCGATCGAGTGCGTCCGACAGCAGCCGCGTGATGTCCTTACATTTCCCCAGTAGCATCTTCGGTCGTCAGGCCTTTTTCGGTGAGACAGGTGCGCAGCCGGGTCCGCGCGCGGTACAGCAGAACGCTGCAGTGATTCGCCTTCAACTCGAGCTCCATGCAGATGTCGTCGATTGCGAAGTCGAGGAATTCGCGCATCATGAACACGCGGCCGATCTGCTCCGGCAGATGGTCGAGACACATCTCGAATAGCATCCAGAACTGCCGCTGCTGCAGGACCGTTTCCGGCTTGGGCCACGGACGCGGCTTCGCTTGCGGCGCCCAGTGACCATTGTCTGAGAATAGCTCGCGATCGAGAAGCGTTTCGCCGTCGAGTTCGGCATCGAGCGCGGACGCGTTGATGGTCCGCCGCCGCGCCCGCATCGTGTCGATCAGTTTGTTGCGCAGAATGCCGAACACCCAGGTCTTGTGGCTCGACTGTGCGTCGAAGCGCTCCGCCTGCGCCCACGCGGCCGCGAGCGCTTCCTGGACCGCGTCTTCGGCGGCATCGGCGTCGCGCAGTTGCAGGCGCGCGAAGCGGAGTAAATCGTGACGCAATTGTGCGAGGTAGACGGGATCGTCGTGCGCGGTGCGCGCGTGCTGCATGAGATGGCTTCCGGTTCATGCCCGCGCGCATACGGCACGCATGGGCGGCAGCGCAAGATTATCCATGCGGTGCGCGTCGTTGCAAGTTGCATTGCAAGCGACGCGCGTCGCCTTCGGGCGCGACCGCGTTTCTCGATGCGGCACCGCGCGCTATGCTGACATCGTATGCCGCACCGGCGATCGGTGGCGGAGCCGTGAAATACATCCGGACGACACAAATGTAACCGACACACATATTCATCAGGTTATCCACAGATTCTGTGGAAAACTTTGTGGAAATCTGGTTCAAAGCCCCGATGCACTGGGACTCAAGCTGGCTTGCTCATAAAAGGGCCGATTGATGCGCAATCGGGAACGAATCCGAACGATTACCTGCTGAACGGAAGGGGAATCAGATGGCTTATCGTATTGCAGTGATTGTCGGCAGTCTGCGACGCGAGTCGTTCAATCGCGCACTCGCAACGGCGGTGGGTTCGCTCGCGCCGGCCGATCTGTTGTTCGAATCGGTCGATATCGGCTCGCTGCCGCTTTACAGTCAGGACTACGACGCCGATTTTCCCGACGTCGCAAAGCGTTTCAAACAGACGATCGAAGCGGCGCAGGGCCTGCTGTTCGTCACACCCGAGTACAACCGCTCGATGCCGGGCGTGCTGAAGAACGCGCTCGACTGGGGTTCGCGTCCGTGGGGTGGCAATTCGTGGACGGGCAAGCCGGCCGCCGTGCTCGGCACGTCGCCCGGCGCGACCGGCACCGCGCTCGCGCAGCAGCACCTGCGCAACGTGCTTGCGTATCTCGACGTCCCGACACTCGGCCAGCCCGAAGTGTTCATCAAGCATGACGCGTCGAAGATCGACGCGCAGGGCAACATCGTCAACGACGACACGCGCAAGTTCCTGCAGGGTTTCGTCGATCGCTATGCGGACTGGGTGCGGCGGCACGCGAAGTTGGTTTGACGGTCGATCGGCCGGGAGGGATCCGGATGCCATGGCGAACGCGTTTGCACATGTTCGCCATGGCGTCGCCAGCAACCACCATCCCCACAACCGAATAAGCAAACCAGTCAGTCCGCCGAACTCAATCCGCAAGCCGCGCATCGCGCTCGTGCTGGATCTTCAGCAGCATGTCGTCGAGCAGCGCGATGTCGAACGGCTTCGACAGCAAGCGCGCATGCACGCGGCGCGTCCGGTCGAACTCCTCCGCGTAGCCGGTGACGAGAATCACCGGCAGCTTCGCATCGCCGCGCTCGATCGCTTCCGCGAGGTCGATCCCGTTCATCGTGCCGGGCATGTGGATATCCGAGATCACGAGATCGAACGCGCCGGGCGCCGCCGGCTCGGCGCCCGCTTCGGTCAGCATGCGCAACGCGTCATCCGCGTTCGGCGCGTATGCGACCCGGTGGCCGAGCAGCTCGAGCAGCGCCTCGGTGCCCGCCGCGACTTCGCTATTGTCTTCGACGAGCAGGATCCGCAGTCCTGCGGGCGTCGACGCCGCGGCCGGCCTGTCGGTCGCGTCCGGCGCGACGACGGACGGCGCGACGTCTGTCGTGCGCGGCAGATAGAGCCGCACCGACGTGCCGGCGCCGACTTCGCTGTCGATCGTCGCGAGGCCGCCCGAGCGCTCGCAGAACGCGAACACCTGCGGCAACCCGAGCCCAGTGCCCATCCCCTTCGCCTTCGTCGTGAAGAGCGGCTCGAACGCGCGCGCGAGCACGTCGGGCGGCATGCCCAGGCCCGTGTCCTCGACCGAGATCTGCACGAAGTCGCCCGTCAGCGGAAAGCCGTCCTCGCGGCGGAACGTGATGTTGTGCGCGCCGATCTTGAAGCGGCCGCCTTGCGGCATTGCGTCGCGGGCGTTGACGGCGAGATTGATCACTGCGAGCTCGAGTTCCGCGACGTCGACGCGCACGGGCCACAAGTCGAGCTGCGTATCGACGGCGAGCGTCGACTTCGAGCCGAGCGACGTCTTCAGCAATTCTCGGCATGACGCGAGCCACTGCGCGACGTCGATCGTCTCGCTGCGCAACGGCTGCTTGCGCGCGACGCCGAGCAACTGGCGCGTCAGCGACTGGCCGTTCTTCAGCGCGCGCTCGATCGCCGCGAGCTCGGTGTCGAGATGCTGGACGCCGCGCCGCCGCGCGATCTGCACGTTGCTCGAGATGATCATCAGCAGGTTGTTGAAGTCGTGCGCGACGCTGCCGACGAGATTGCCGAGCGCCTCCATCTTGCGCGACTGCCGGTATGCCGATTCGATCGAGCGCCGCATCGACGCCTCCGCCTGCCAGCGCTCCCACGCCTCCTCTTCGGCGCGCAGCCGCTTGAGCGACAGCCAGATCACGCCCCACAGCGCGGCGGACGGCGCGAACATCGAGATGAACAGGACGCTCAGGTGCTCGTACCAGGCGCGGCGGATCGCGGACGTGCGGTACGCGCACGACACGAACACCGGATAGCTGCCGACCTGCCGGTACGCGACGATCTCGCTGTCGCCGTCGCGCCTCACGCGCACGACGCCCGCGCGCTGCTCGCCCTGTGCGCTGCCGAACGGCGTCGCGCTGTCGGCTTGCGCGGCGGCGTCGTCCGACGCGCCGTGCGGCGCGGGCGGATACGACGCGAGCACGGCGCCGTCGCTGCGCGTGAGCGCCATCGACATCGGCGCGTCCGCGCCGCCGAGCAGGTCGCGATAGAACGCGTTGAAATACGACGACTTCAACGCGATCGACACCATCCCCGCAAACGTTCCATCGCTATGGCGCCGCGCGACGCCCGTGTTGAACACGGGTCCCGGATTCGCCGCCTTGAGCGGGCCCGGCATCACGCGCGAGATGTGCTCGATCACCTTGCCGTCGCGGATGCCGACGAAATCGTCGCGATTTGCGATCGACGCATACGGCGCCGGGTAATAGAGGCTGTTCGCGAGCAGCATCCCGCTCGCGCCGAAGATCGATACCGACGCGACCTGCGGATAGCCGCCGCCGATCGTGTTGAGCGCGTCGTGGATGTCGGCTTCGGCGTTGCGGACCGCGGCGTCGTCGAGATCCTGGACGAGATCGACGATCCGGGCATCCAGCGTCTCCGACAGATCGAACACCTTCAGCGCGTGCTCTTCGGCGACGCGCACCGTGCGCATCGTTACGTCGCGCGCGGTGGCTTCGCGCGTGCGCATGTCGTTGTAAGCCATCACCGCGACGTACACGCACGGCAGCACGATCGCGGCGACGAGCATCACGATGAGCGTCACGCGCCGCACCGCGAAGTCGTGTTCAGGCGCGCCGGCTGCGAACGACGCGTCGCCTTCCCAATCGTTGTCGGGCGGTGTCGAGCGTGAGGCGTCGGGCCGATCGGGCGTCATGGTTGGCGAACGAATGCAAGAGGATTGATCGGCATCTTAAACGAGTCGTGCATGCGCGCCCGCATGCGGCGCGGGCATTGCGCAAGCCCGGATTTCCGGCGTTTCCGGCGGCTTCGCGCAAACAGCGACGAATTCAAAAGCGCAAACGTAAGCAAAAGAATAATTTGCGTGCATATCGCAAAAACAATTCGAGCTGTTCCCGGATTCGAATTCGAGCTAATCAATTTTGTTCGAACGGAGAAAAATGGCGAGTTGCAACGCCCCGGGTTTACTCCCAGAATCCCGCATCGCTTTCCTGTGCGGAACATGCCCGCGATGTCCGGGCGCAGCCTCGACGAGTTCCATTCGCGAACGGGCGTGTGCGGCGCGCCGAGCCGGTTCTTGCGAGCCGAGCGGTGCGCGCGTGGTCCGTCCCTCGTATCGCCAGTTGCACCTTGCCTAAAGAAGCGCGGCGAACCGTCGTTAACGCGAGACACACGACTCCGTTTACCGCTACGACAGCCATGCCTCTGCCGATTGTGATCGCCGACGATTCCTTGCTTGCTCGCAAGCTGCTGACGAAGGCGCTGCCGGTGGACTGGGACGTCGACGTGAATTATGCGTCGAACGGTCGCGAAGCGCTGACGCTGTATCGCGACGGCAAGGCATCGGTGATGTTTCTCGATCTGACGATGCCGGACATGAGCGGCTACGAAGTGCTCGAGACATTGCGCGGCGAGGATCTGAACACGTTCGTGATCGTCGTGTCCGCCGATATCCAACCGATGGCGCAGGCACGCGTGCGCGAGCTGGGCGCGGCGGCTTTCGTCGCCAAGCCCGTCACCTCGGAAGCATTGCTGCCCATTCTCAAGGAGTATGGGTTGTATGTCTGAGATGGTGTTGACGGCGGAGCAACGCGACGCCCTGCAGGAGATCGCCAACCTCGCGATGGGACGCGCGGCGGCGCGTCTCGCGCTTCTCCTCGGCACCTTCATCGAGCTGTCGGTGCCGCGCGTGCGCGTCGTGCGCGCGGCCGACGTCGGCCGCGTGCTGCGCGACATGACGGGCATTCACGACCACGTGACCGCCGTGCGCCAGGGGTTTCGCTCCGACATCAAGGGCGAGGCGCTGATGCTGTGCCGCAGCGCGGGCGTCGGCCAGCTCGTGTCGCTCGTCGACGACGCCTACGCGGACGACGAATTCGGAACCGTCACGCAGGCCGAGCTCGTGTTCGACATGGCCAACGTGTTGATGGGCGCGTGCGTGTCGTCGATTCTCGACGAGCTCGGGCGCACGCCGGTGTTTTCGCCGCCGGGGCTGCTCGGCGAAGACATCGCGCTCGACGACGCATTTCAGCCCGACGTGCTTGCATGGAGCGAGACGCTCCTTCTCGAAGTGAACTTCGGCGTCGCGGACGACGGCGCCCGTACGCATTTCGTGATGCTGCTCGCGGAAGACTCGATTCGCCACATGAGCGACGCCCTCGATACGTTGCTGTCCAGCTTATGAACCTTCTTTCTTCGCTGAGCGATCTCGTCATCGAACGGGTCAGCTTCGGTATTTTCGTGCTCGACCGCGAGATGAAGGTACTCATGTGGAACCGGTTCATGCAGGACCACAGCGGCGTCGCCGCCGCCGACGTGATCGGCCGCAATCTGTTCGACTGCTTTCCGGAGCTGCCGCGCGCGTGGCTGTCGCGCAAGATCGAGAGCGTGTTCCAGCTCGGCAGCTTCGCGTTCAGCTCGTGGGAGCAGCGTCCGTATCTGTTTCGCTTCGATCACGACCGGCCGATCACGGGCGGCGTCGACTTCATGCAGCAAGACTGCACGTTCGTGCCGATCGCGCGCGGACGCGAAGTCGAGGCCGTCTGCGTGACGATTTCCGACGTCACGCACGTGAGCGTGATGCAGCGCGAGCGCGAAGAGGCCGTCGCGAAGCTGCAGGAATACGCGAACCGCGATGGGCTGACGGGCATCGCGAACCGGCGCTTCTTCGAGGCGCGGCTGCGCGACGAATTCGAGCGCTGGCAGCGCTACGGCGGCAATCTGTCGGTGCTGCTGTTCGATCTCGACCACTTCAAGACGATCAACGATCGCTTCGGCCACGTCGTCGGGGACAACGTGTTGCGTGTGATGGCGCGCCGCGTCGCGGACGTCGTGCGATCGCAGGATACGTTCGGCCGCTTCGGCGGCGAGGAATTCGCGCTGCTGCTGCCGTGCACGTCGCTCGACGAGGCGATGCACGTCGCCGAGAAGATCCGGCAGACGATCGGCAGCACGCCGATCGAAGCGGAAGGCGCGCTGGTGCCGGTGACGGCGAGCGTCGGCGGCGCGGCCGCGCACGTCGGCGCGCTCACGCACGAGACGCTCGTCAACGAAGCCGACGCCGCGCTTTATCGCGCGAAGCGGCAGGGGCGGAATTGTTCGGTTGCGTTTGAGTGAGGCGGCGAGTTTGATCGTTGGGGATTCGATCATTTGATCGCCCGTTCACCCGTTCACCCGTTCGCTCGGACAACTCGTGCCCCTTCGACAACCGCGCGCAATGCGCGAGAGGCGACGCAGCCGGCGCGCCGCGTCGCTTCGTCGCGCGAACGGCGTCAGCCGCGCGCGATCGCGGCCAGCGTGTCGGCGACTGCGCTCGGCTGCGCGATGAACGGCGAGTGGCTGCTGTCGAGCGTATGCACGTGCGTGCGATTGCCGGGGGCGAGCGCGTCGGCCTCGTCGATGAAACGCTGCTGCAGCGCAGGCAGCAGCACACGATCGCGCAGGCACTTGATGTAATGACGCTCGATCGCGCCCCAGCGCGCGGCCGTCGTGTCGATGCGCGTCGCGAACGGCGCCGCAGGCACATCACAACTGAGCAGATGGCCGACCGCCGCGTGGTCGGCGTCGTTCGCGTCGTCGCAGAGCGCGCGCTTCGCGGCTGCGCGGTACGCCGGATCTTCGCTGCGCGGATCCATCCGCAGCGCGCCCGTCGCCTTCGGACTCGCCATCATCAACGGCGCCAGCATCTCGCCCTGATTCTCCGGCGCGCGCACGTAGTCGAGCCCCGTCGCGCCGGCGGTCGGCATGAACGCGGCCAGATAGACGAGCTTCGCGATCTTCTCCGGTGCGCGCTCGGCGGCCATCGTGATCGCGATGCCGCCCATGCTGTGGCTGACGAGCACGACTTGCTCGTGACCGAGCGCGCGAACCTGGTCGATGGTGTGCAGCACGTGATCGACGTAATCGTCGAGCGTCGTGCCCGCGACGGGTGACGGCTCGCTCGCGAATGCGGCGGCGTCGAGCGGGCGCTTGAAGAACGACGCGGGGAAGCGGGCGTTGATGCCGTGCGCGGGCAGGTCGCGCGCGATGGCCGCGTGGCCATGCGCGGCGAGTGCGGGGATCACCCGCTCGTAGGCCCACGCGCCGTGCCAGGCGCCGTGCACCAGCACGAAAGGCAGAGGGGACGCTGCCGCGGGGGCGTGGCGGTCGGCGATAGTGTCGCGCGGTTCGGTCGGCAAGTGTGTCTCCTGTCGGTGATGGTTCGAGCGGTCGATTGCAGGCTTGCGCCATCTTAGTGAGGAATCGGCGTGGCGTGGCAGTCGATCGCGCCCCAAGAGCGTGTTTTGTCGTGTGCCGAGTGGTTTCATGGCGAATGCCGGCCGCCGAACGCCGAACATGGACAGTCGAGCACCGAGCACCGAGCACCGAGCACCAAGTGCCCGCCCGAAGGCGACAGGCGACAGGCGCGGATTTCGCGCGAACCCATGATGAGGGCGGAACAAAGTCATCAGGCAGTGCATCGATTGAATTCGATCGATCATCAATCCACGTTCAATCCGACGAATTGAGACTTTGCGAAGCAGAATTTCTCGCAGACCTCCAATCTCCGTCGCGCTTCCGTCCCCTATTCATCACGATGCCCACGCCCGCCCCGCCCGCAAAACCGAACCACTCGCCCGCACCGCGCACGAGAACGCACCACACGACGCCGTCCGCCTGTATTCGACAGCCGAACCGGGCGGCAGCGACCCTTAAAGATTGCTATACTCTCGCCCAATTCCGGTTTCCCGCCGGTAATTTGTGCCTGTCTGCGCCCATCGTTCGCGCATCTCGCACGCATTTACCATCCCCCAGCCGGGCATGGCTTCTTCAATCGCCCCGCGAGGGCGCCTTAGCGGAGCTCGTCTTGGCCGTTTCCAATCTCGTCGTGGACGATAACGAAACCGACGCCGCTGCCGTCACATCGGGCAGCTCTTTCTATCTCGCGATGCGCATCCTGCCCGCCGAGCAGCGCGACGCGATGTTCCAGGTCTACGCGTTTTGCCGCGCGGTCGACGACATCGCCGACGAAGGCGGCCCGCGTGCCGAGCGCGCGGCGCAGCTCGACCGCTGGCGCGCGGACATCGACGAATGCTACGCGGGCAAGCCGCGCGCGTCGCTCGTGCCGCTTGCGCGCGAGATCGGGAAGTTCGGGCTGCGTCGCGAAGACTTTCACGCGATGATCGACGGGATGGCGATGGACGCCGCCGAGGACATCTGCGCGCCCGACGAAGCGACGCTCGACCTGTACTGCGACCGCGTCGCGAGCTCCGCAGGCCGGCTATCGGTGAGGATTTTCGGGATGCCGGACGAGTCCGGCCGCGTGCTGTCGCACCACCTCGGACGCGCGCTGCAATTGACGAACATCCTGCGCGACATCGACGACGACGCGGCGATCAACCGCTGCTATTTGCCGCGCGAGCTGCTCGCGCGCGAAGGGATCGCGATCACCGATCCGCAGACGATTGCGCGCGATCCGAAGCTGCCGCGCGTCTGCGCGACGCTCGTCGAGCGCGCACAGCGGCACTTTGCGCAGGCCGACGCGACGATGGACGCGTCGCCGCGCGCGCAGGTCCGCGCGCCGCGCATCATGTCGGGCGCATATCGCCTGATTCTCGAAGCCGCGGTCGCACGCGGCTTCGCATCGCCGCGCGCGCCGCTGCGCAAGCCGCGTGCGCGGATGCTGCTGCTCGTGGCGCGTTACGCGCTGTTCTGATTCGATGCGGGAGACCGCCGACGCGGGCGGCGCGCGCTTGTCCGGCCGCACCGCAACGTTCGAACGGCGGCGCGCACGGCGCGCTGCATCGCAACCCGCCGCCGCGTGCGGGCAGCGCCGATCCTGTCGCACGCGACGCATGGCGATCGGAACCGGCGTCTGCGTCGCGCCGACGGCTCGCCGCGCGGCGCCCGCGCGGCGAATGCAACGTCGGCACGCACACGCGCGTGTCGAACCTGGTGCTCGCGGGCGCTTGGACGGCCGCAGGCCGGCCCGCGACGAACGGGCGCGCGCTTCGTCCAGGCGAGATCGCCCGACGCGCGCGCCGGCAATAAGAGAGGGACCGATGAACGACATGACCGAAATGCACACGCTCGACGCAACCGCTGCGTCCGCCGCGCCTGCCGTGACCGCCGGCCTCGACGCCGCCGTCGCGCGCGCGACCGACGCGCTCCTCGCCGCGCAGAACGCGGACGGCCACTGGGTGTACGAACTCGAAGCCGATTCGACGATCCCGGCCGAATACGTGCTGCTCGTCCACTATCTCGGCGAGGAGCCGAACGTCGAACTCGAGCAGAAGATCGCGCGCTATCTGCGCCGCATCCAGCAGCCGGACGGCGGCTGGCCGCTCTTCGCGGACGGCGCGCCGAACATCAGCGCGAGCGTGAAGGCGTACTTCGCGCTGAAGGTGATCGGCGACGATGAGAACGCCGAGCACATGCAGCGCGCGCGTCGCGCGATCCATGCGATGGGCGGCGCGGAGACCTCGAACGTGTTCACGCGGATTCAGCTCGCGCTGTACGGCGTCGTGCCGTGGTACGCGGTGCCGATGATGCCGGTCGAAGTGATGCTGCTGCCGCAGTGGTTCCCGTTCCATCTGTCGAAGGTGTCGTATTGGGCGCGCACCGTGATCGTGCCGCTCCTCGTGCTGAACGCGAAGCGTCCGGTCGCGAAGAATCCGCGCGGCGTGCGCATCGACGAACTGTTCAAGAGCGCGCCCGTCAACACGGGTTTGCTGCCGAAGCAGCCGCACCAGAGCACTGGCTGGTTCGCGTTCTTCCGCGCGGTCGACGGCGTGCTGCGCCTCGTCGACGGCCTGTTTCCCCGCTACACGCGCGAGCGCGCGATCCGGCAGGCGGTCGCGTTCGTCGACGAGCGCCTGAACGGCGAGGACGGCCTCGGCGCGATCTATCCGGCGATGGCGAACGCGGTGATGATGTACGCGGCGCTTGGCTATCCTGAAGATCATCCGAACCGCGCGATCGCGCGCCGGTCGATCGAGAAGCTGCTCGTCGTCGGCGAAGACGACGCGTATTGCCAGCCGTGCCTGTCGCCTGTCTGGGACACGTCGCTCGCTGCGCACGCGCTGCTCGAGACGGGCGACGAGCGCGCGCGCGGCGCGGCCGTGCGCGGCCTCGACTGGCTGATTCCGCGGCAGATCCTCGACGTGCGCGGCGACTGGATCTCGCGCCGTCCGCACGTGCGTCCGGGCGGCTGGGCGTTCCAGTACGCGAACCCGCACTATCCGGACGTCGACGACACGGCGGTCGTCGTGATGGCGATGGACCGCGTCGCGAAGCTCGATCAGTCGGATGCGTATCGTGAGCAGATCGCGCGCGCGAGAGAGTGGGTCGTCGGCATGCAGAGCAGCGACGGCGGTTGGGGCGCGTTCGAGCCGGAAAACACGCAGTATTACCTGAACAACATCCCGTTCTCGGATCACGGCGCGCTGCTCGATCCGCCGACGGCCGACGTGTCGGGCCGCTGCCTGTCGATGCTCGCGCAGCTCGGCGAGACGAACGCGTCGAGCGAGCCCGCACGGCGCGCGTTCGACTACATGCTCAAGGAGCAGGAGCCGGACGGCAGCTGGTACGGCCGCTGGGGGATGAACTACATCTACGGCACATGGACCGCGCTGTGCGCACTGAACGCGGCCGGCCTCGGCCACGACGATCCGCGCGTGAAGCGCGCCGCGCAATGGCTTTTGTCGATTCAGAATCAGGACGGCGGCTGGGGCGAGGACGGCGAAAGCTACAAGCTCGACTACCGCGGCTACGAGCGTGCGCCGAGTGTGTCGTCGCAGACGGCATGGGCGCTGCTCGGCCTGATGGCGGCGGGCGAAGTCGACAACCCGGCCGTCGCGCGCGGGATCGACTATCTGCTCGGCGCGCAGCGCGAGCACGGCCTGTGGGACGAGACGCGCTTCACCGCGACGGGTTTCCCCCGCGTGTTCTATCTGCGTTATCACGGCTACCGCAAGTTCTTCCCGCTGTGGGCGCTCGCCCGCTATCGCAACCTGAAGCGCGCGAACACGACGCGCGTGACGGTCGGGATGTAACGGTCGATGGCTGGTTCCGGCCATTCGGCCGCGCCCGTGATCGCCGTCGCCGGGATGGCGTTCGAGGCGCGGATCGCGCGCGGCGAGGGCGTCGAAGCGGTCTACGCGGCGCGTGCAGACCGGCTCGAGCGCGCGCTCGCCGAAGCGGCCGATGCGCGCGGCTGCGCCGGCGTCGTCAGCTTCGGCACGGCGGGCGGTCTCGCGCCCGATCTCGTGCCGGGCGTGCTGATCGTCGCCGATGCGGTCGACGGGCCGTTCGGCGTACTCAATACCGATTCCGCCTGGAGCGCGCGCATCGTCGCCGCGCTCGCCGGCACGCCGATCGCGCCGCGCATGCGGCGCGGCACGCTTGCGGCGGTCGGCGCGCCCGTCGTCGACGCGCGCGAGAAGGAATCGCTGCATCGGACGAAGGGCGCGCTCGCGGTCGATATGGAATCGCATATCGCCGGTGCGTTCGCGGCGGCGCGCGGTGTGCCGTTCACGGTGTGCCGTGCGATTGTCGATCCGGCGTGGCGCACGCTGCCGAAAGCCGCGACGGCCGGACTGCGCGAAGACGGCAGCACGGCGATCCTGCCGATTTTGTGCGAGCTTGCGAAGCAGCCGTCGCAGCTCGGCGCGCTGCTGCAGGTCGCGGGCGACGCGCGCGCGGCGCGCTCGACGCTCGTTCAGGCGCGGCAAGCGTTCGAACGCGCGGGAGCGTGGCGGATCGGCTGAGCGCGAATTGCGGGTTGTCGCTTCGGTTGCGTTGTCGCAGGGCCGGCGATGCGACCGCATTTCGCGCAGCGGCGCGGCGCGAATTGGTTCGTCGTTCGAAGCGATCGCGATGAATCGTTTTCGCGCCGCTTGTCTTTGCTTGGTTCGGCGATGTGGGACGTAAGCTGTTGCTCCCCGCTCCCCGCTCCCCGCTCCCCGCTCCCCGCTCCCCGCTCCCAGCCTTCTGCTTTTCGTCCCCGCTCCCAGTCCGAAGCCGAAGCCGAAGCCGAAGCCGAAGCCGAAGCCGAAGCCGAAGCCGAAGCCGAAGCCGAAGCCGAA
>NZ_LOWC01000125.1:0-126304 GCF_001522845.1 Burkholderia sp. BDU5
TTGCTCAGCTTCCGAGCCGCTGCGCCGTCGGCGGCGTAGCTTCATCTGCGCGACAAAACGAATTGTTCAGGGCCGACTAGCCAGATGGTTTTGACGCCAGGCTCGCCGTCGCCTTTGCGGGCGAGGAAGCCGCCGAGCCTGGCGACGAGCCGTACCACTTCGTTTAGCCGCGGCGGTTTGTCAGGTGGGGCCTTCTTGTTGAGGATGAAGGCAGCCATCCATTCATCGGGCTCGAATAGCAGTCCGGCATCGAGGTCAGGGCAAGTTCGACCTAACCGCATGAGACGAGCAATGCGCCACGCCACCACCATGAACACCGCCAGCGCCCGCTCGATGCGCTCGATCGTGCTCAGTTGTAGCGCCTCGACTCGGCAACCGTTCTTCAGCACATGAAAGAAGGTTTCCACCTCCCAGCGGGCGCGGTACCAATCGATCAGCCGCGCGGCCTCGGTCATATCCGGCACGTCGCGATTGGTCAGCAAGCGCCATTCGATCGGCGTCGCCCCGGCGGGCGCGTCAATCTCGCGCGCAACAAGGCAATTGATCGACACAACACCATCCTGGCCATCGGGCACGTCGATCCGACGACTCCAGATTTGCTGCTGAACCTCCCGCGCCTTCTGTCGCTGGCGACCCGGCAACGTGAAGCGGATTTCACCAAGCGGCTCGCCTTGCGTGGCGTGATCCCAAAGTCTTTGACCCTCGGGCAACACGCGATTGTGCTGGGCGCGAATCAACCAGTCGGCCGGGTAACCCAAATCGCGCGCTTTGGCCATCAGCTCGACAATGTCCGACTCACGGTCTGCGACATACACCAACCGTGTGCCGGGCAGATCCACCGCCTGCTCCGCCACCCGTTCGTATCCCTCGATCCAGCGCGTGCTTTCCTTGATACCGCCACGCTTGCCTCGGGCATCCTTGCGCTCACGCGACCACATCCAGGCATTGAGCACGCCCTACGGTTCACGCTGTGGCGTCACCGCGTAGGTCGCGTGAACGTACATGCCGCGCTGGGCTTCATACGACAACGGCCCCAGTCCAGCGATCTCCTGCCCGTTAAAGTTCAGCTCGGTCGTGTCATCCAGGCACAGCACCACCTCGCATGCCCGCATCCGCTCGGTCGAGCTCTGCCAGTGCGGCTCCATGACGTCGGTCCATTCCAGCTTGTCCTGCGCGAAGAACCGATAAGCCGCCGTCGTCTCAGCCCAGCCGCCGCACGCCAGCGGAATGCTCGCCGTCGGATTGCCCGACAGTTGCTCGGCCAGCAGGATCGCCCGCCGGTTCAGGCGCTTGTCGCCCAGATCGATGCCCTTGAATTCCATTGCCGCCCAGCTCTCCGTTGCCCCTGCCATCCGCGTGCCGCGCAAAAAGCAAGAGTAAACGGCAAACCGCGACAGTTTACAAGCCGCTCACGCCGACTTGTGTGTAATGGAATGGGCCCGGACGGCGGCCAACGAATTGACGGCCGGTACGTCGAGTGCCGCGCCGTCGCTTCGGTTCGCTCCGCCGGCGCGCGCCTGGAGGGGCGAGTCCGACGCTGCCTCGCGCCGAGCGGCCGGGCGATCCGGTGCTCGGTGCGTTTCCGGGCGACTGCCCGCCCGCGGCCGGTCCCTCACTTCGAAACCGATCGCCACGCCGCGATCGCGAGCGCTTCCCGATATTTGGCGGGCGGCGACTTGACCCGGCCGTTTAGCCACGCGCGACAGTAGTTTTCCGATTGGCCGACGATGAGCGACGGCAGCAGTTCCGTCGGCCATTGCGCCATCTCGTCGCGCCCTTGCGCGTGCGCGAACCAGCCGATGACGCGGCGATTGCGCGCACGGTTCTTTTCCGCCAGCTCGTCGGCGCGCGGCCCCGAGGCGACGGCCGTGCGCGCCATGAACTGGAAGCGTGCGAATTCGGGCTGAGCGCTGACCCAGTCGACATAGCTGTGGACGAGCGCGGCGACGCCCTCCCGCGCGGTCGTCGCGCGCCCGATGTAGTCGGCGAGCAATTGCGCCTGGTCTTCGATCGCACACAGGAAGAGCGCGGCGATCAGGCCGTCCTTGTTGCCGAAGTGGTGATAGATGTTGCCGACGCTGGTGTCGCAGCGCTCGCGGATCATCTCGATCGTCGTGGGCTCGAGCCCGTGATCGTTGAAGCAGGCGAGCGCGGTCGCGAGGATCGTGCGCTTCAGGTGCGCGCGGCGGCCGGGAAACTGCCGCGTCAGGATGTCGAAGGTAGGCAAGCGGGATCGCGAACGAAAAACTGGAGTCACGCAATAGTACCTTGACGCTTGCCAATCAAACAGAATAATCTTCTGTTGCAGAACATTGTTCTGTTTTCATCGAAACGGGAGACAACATGAGTCAGGTTCTCGAGATGTTCAAGGCGGCTGGGGCCGCGCAATTCAGCAAGATGGTCTGTCAGATGGCGCCGTTCTTCGGCACGATCGAGCCGCAGGTCGTCGAGCTGCAGCCCGGTCGAGCGGAGGCGAAAGTCGGCTTCCGGCGTGAAATCACCAATCATCTCGGCACGGTCCACGCGATCGCGCTGTGCAACGCGGCCGAGCTGGTCGCGGGGCTGATGACCCAGGTGTCGATTCCGGACGGCCTGCGCTGGATTCCGAAAGGCATGACCGTCGAATACCTCGCGAAGGCGAAGACGGACGTGACGGCGGTCGCCGACGGCTCGGCCGTCGACTGGCAAAGCGAAGGCGACAAGATCGTGCCGGTCGAAGTGACCGACGCCGAAGGCAAGACGGTGTTCACCGCGCGGATCACGATGAACATCAAGGCTTGAGGCCGCCGCGCAGTCGCCGCCGGGGAAGGCGGCACCTGCGCCGGCGACGCGAAGGCGCGCATGCGCGTCTCGCTGCAGCGAATTTTGACCGGCTATGATCTGATCATATGATCAACGTCCGTCCAACAAGGAGACTGCAGTGAAAATGAAAATCCGCAAACTGTTGCCGATCAGCGCGGCTGCGATGCTTGCGGCGGCGGCCGCGACGCATGCGGCGGCCGACCAGGTCGTCAAGATCGGCAGCGCCGAGCCACTGACGGGCGGCATCGCCCACCTCGGCAAGGACAACGAGAACGGCGCGCGTCTCGCGGTCGAGGAGATCAATGCGAAGGGCCTCACGATCGGCGGCCAGAAGATCACGCTGCAGCTCGACGCGCAAGACGACGCAGCCGATCCGCGCACCGCGACGCAGGTCGCGCAGAAGCTCGTCGACGGCAAGGTCGTCGCGGTCATCGGCCACCTGAATTCGGGCACGTCGATCCCCGCGTCGAAGATCTACAGCGACGCCGGCATCCTGCAGATCTCGCCGTCGGCGACGAACCCGGCTTATACGCAGCAAGGTTTCAAGACGACCTACCGGGTCGTCGCGACCGACGCGCAGCAAGGCCCGGCGCTCGCCGATTACGCGAAGCAGAAGGGAATCAAGACGGTCGCAGTCGTCGACGATTCGACCGCGTACGGCCAGGGCCTCGCGAACGAATTCGAGAAGAAGGCGAAGGCGCTCGGCCTGAAGGTGCTGTCGCACGACGCGACGAACGACAAGGCGGTCGACTTCCGCGCGATCCTGACGAAGATCAAGGGCACGAATCCGGACGCGATCATGTACGGCGGCATGGACGCGACGGGCGGCCCGTTCGCGAAGCAGGCGAAGCAGCTCGGCCTGCGCGCGAAGATCTTCTCGGGCGACGGCGTGTGCACCGAGCAGTTGCCTGCGCTCGCGGGCGCGGCGGCCGACAACGTCGTGTGCTCGCAGGCGGGCGCGGCGCTCGAGAAGATGCCGGGCGGCGCGGCGTTCCAGGCGAAGTACGAGAAGCGCTTCAACCAGCCGATCCGCTTCGACGCGCCGTTCACGTACGACGCGGTGTACATCGTCGTCGACGCGATGAAGCGCGCGAACTCGACCGATCCGGCGAAGATCCTCGCGGCGATGCCGAAGACGAACTACACGGGCGTGATCGGTACGACGATCTTCGATTCGAAGGGCGACCTGAAGCACGGCGTGATTTCCCTGTACGACTTCAAGGGCGGCAAGAAGACCTTCCTCGATCAGGTCACGATGTAAGCGGCGCGGCGGAGCTTGCCGCCGGATGTGCCGATTGAAAAGACGGGCGGGCGCCGGATGCGGCGTCCGCCCGTCTCGTTTTTCGTCCGGCGGGAGGAAGGATATCGCGTTGTCGAGACGCCACCATTCCGACCGAGGCCGTCGCCGAGAAGCGCGCGCATTCGCTCGACGCCGTGCGGCTGTCTGCCTTGCAGGCGTCGCGCGCATCGCGACTGCGAAATTCGGGGTAGTCTCGCCGTTCATGAACTTGCCGGCTGCCGCCGGGCGGCGAATTGCCTGCGGCAGTGGCGTGCCGATCGGCAATTTTCCTCTTCCGGCGACTTTCAGGCGTTTGGAGACGTATTTGAAAACCCGGAATGTGTATTGTCGAAAGCGCAATCACCCCGATGCTCCGGCGCGATGTGCTTTGGCCGATCAATTGTAGCGGCGTAGTGGCGAGGGTAATAACCGTAGTAAATGTCGACGGTGCCGTCATTGGCGGCGAATCGCGCGACATAGGCTTCGATGCCGGGTTCCGACGGAGGCTGCGAAACGTATTGATCGCTGTCCGCGTCCATGAAGCCCTGTCATCTGCGCGGCGGCATGGCGCGCCGCCGCATCCGCGAATTGCAACGCGCATGCGGCGACCGGGACGATTGGCGTGGCGTTTTCTCGAGCCTAGCCGACGTTATTGCGGCAATGCCGTCGCGCGGAAGCCGATCGGGCCTTCGCCGCTGTAGGTCATGCTGCCATGGAACGTGTTGCCGTTGTCGCCAGAGGTGATGTAGAGCTCCACGACGTTTTGGCCTGAGCGGCAGCCGAGCAGCCAGGTGCCGCCCGGATGCCACGGAGCAGACGTTCCACCCCACTGATTTTCGACCGCGTAGTTGTTGCCCGCGACCGAATTCCCCTTGAAGCCGATCGGCCCCTCGCCGGCATAGGTCATGTTCCCGTTCAGCGTCTTGCCGCTGTCCGTGGAGCCGATGCTCACCGAGACAACGGCCTGATCGCGCGCGCCGATCACCCACACGCCGCCGTTGTGCCAGGGGGCCGACGAACCGCCCCATTGATTCTCGACCGCGTAGACGCCACCGTCGGCCTGCTGGCTCTTGAAACCGATCGGGCCTTCGCCCGCGTACGTCATCGTTCCCGCGAGCGTGGCGCCCTGGTCGCCGGATTCGATGTCGAGCGCCACCACGTTCTGATTGACGCGGCAGCCGATGATCCACGTGCCGCCCGGATGCCAGGGGGCTGAGCTTCCGCCCCATTGATTTTCGACCGCGTATGTGTTGCTTTGCGTGAGCGTCGCCCTGAAGCCGATCGGACCTTCTCCGACGTAGGTCATCGTGCCGGTCAGGGTCCTCCCACCGTCTCCGGACTTGATGCTGAGCGCCACGACGTTCTGACCGGAACGGCATCCGAGCACCCACATGCCGCCTTCATGCCACGGTGCCGACGAGCCACCCCATTGATTCTGCACGTGCTGCAGATTGTTGAAGCCCTTGCTGGTCTTTGCCATTTTTATCTCCGGTGATGGTACGGGTAGCGTGGGAGTTCAACCCACGTACGGAGAACGGCCTTGCACTTTGATTTTCATTGCCGCGCCCGTCATCCTGTTCCAGAAAGCGAATGCCTAAGCAGCATGATCGAATTTGGACAAGGCAAAGACGTGTTTTGCGATTGCATGGCCGATCAAACGAGTGACCACGATTGCCTGCATAACGAGCCGATTTGTTTCTCGCAGGCGATCGACGCTGCGACTCATTCTCAAAAAAAATAGTTCAGATCCGAATCCATCACAACTACCAGAACCCGTAGGTAAGCCGCTGATTTTGCGATGGCGCGGCGACTCGGGAACGGGCGCTGTGCTGTTGCCGTACCGAACGCGGGGCAGGTCATCGTCCGCGCAGACACCTACCAATACTGTCAGGCTCCCGCTCTTGAGCGATCGCCTAGACTTCAATCATTTCACCGGGGTCCGCGCGTGATCTTTCGGGGCGGTATCGGTGCTTCTCAGATCGGCGCGCTGCACGACACAGCATGACCGAGGCCCCGTGAATCGGCGGGACTCGCCGCGCGAAATCGGGCAGGGCGCAGACATTTGGGGTGGTGGAGTCTCGACGTCACGGGATTCAACGCCTGAGCCGGGCGTGTTCGTAGCGGCGCATCAATCTCGGCACCGAACTTTTTCTGGTATGTGCGTGCGGCCGGCAATCTGCATCATCCGCTGGAGCGACTTTCGCATACTTCAAAAACGATAGGTGGGATACCAAATGAATTCAGCCAGCGCCGTTCAAGATGATCCACAAGTCGCTCATCGAAAGAACGTTCTGTTTGGGATTTCAATGGACGGGGTGCTTGCTTCCGGCATCACGGAGGAGTTTCTAAAAGTTGCGTCGATTTTCAACGGGCATGGCTATCGAATATATCTCGATCTCGGCTATGACATCAGGAGCGATAAAGGCGATTTCTTTCGACCTTACGTGAACGAAGCCGATGCGTTGCCCGACTGGTTGACGTTGGTGCGCATTCAGGGTCTCGCCGCTGTCAGGGGATACACGCAGCGTTTGGTCACGGAAATGCTGGAGCAACTCCGGGAGCGTGACGGCGAGCGAATACGCAGATGCCTCGACGGCAGCATCGTTCCCCGGATTGCCGCGTCGATTGTGGACACCTGGCGACGTCTGGACGTTTCGGTCGTCGTCGTGGAGAACGGGTCCCTGCCGGAGAATCTGCTGTTTTCCGAGGCTTTGCGTGTCGCAATCGAGCAGTACGGACGTGAAAGGCGCAAGGGTCCGTTCGTGCTCTGGCGGGACCACGACCTGATGTGGTTCAGCGAAAGCGCCAAATACGGAGGGCCTCCGTTCGAAGGCATTCCGAAGCCGTCTGTCTCGAAGTACATCCGATACGTGACCCTCACGAACACCGCGAGAAAGCAGCTCAACCAGTGGGCGCCGCACGTGGATGCGACCGTACTGCCAAACTGCTTTCGGTTCGCGGAAGTCGCAATCGACGACGGCAATCGACATTTTCGCTCTCGCTACGGCATTCCCGCCGATGCGCTGCTGATCGCTCGGTGTACCCGGGTCATTCCGCAAAAAAGGCTCGATAGAGACGTCTTTCTTTTGCATGCGCTGCAGAAATCGATGCGTTCGTCAGGCGGTCAGCGGCCTGTCTATCTCTTCGTGACCGGGCCTACCGACGAACACGAGGAAGAGCGTCGCCGGCTGTCCCGCATGGCGATCGAACTGGGAGTCGACGATCACGTTATCTATGGAAACGGGCTGCTGCCGTGCTCCGCGCTATGCCGCCCCTCGAATCGTGCATCGCGGGAGACCCGGTATTCCGTCGGCGACCTCCTCGCGCACGCCGATTTGAGTTCGTTTCTGACCTCGTACGATTACGAAGGCTTTGGCAATCCTCCCGCCGAGGCGAGTGCTCAAAAACGCCCATTCATTAGCAGCACCTACGAAATGTACGAAGAGGTATACGGGGAGAAGGGTTTCAAGAGTCTTCTTTTGCGCACGCGAAAGGATTGGGACGAAATGCCCGATCACGCCTACGTGCAAGCGGTGCTCGAACTCCTTCTCGATGAACGACGGCGGGAACGATGGGCACGTTTCAACTTCGAGCTCGGGAGAAAACACTTTTCCCTGGAGTTCTTGCAGCGCCGGCTTCGCGCATGCCTGCCCGGCGCACTCGAGACGGCGCCATCCGAGGCGATGCACGGTGCAGTCAGTGTCTAGGAGGTGCCCTCAATGTCCAGCTCGCCTATTCGGATGCTAGAGCGCGTGAGCGCTCGCGAGAGCCTGTTGCTCGTCGACGAGGATTATCCTCGGCCGCGGGCAGCGGACGTGTTGTGCAGGCCCGAGAACGATCATCTTCTTCGATACGTCGTGCGCGACCCGTTTGGCTCGCACGTATTTCCGGGCACAAGGGAGTGTTCCCGGGAACGGTTTCTTCAGAGTCTTCAGGCTGAACTGGAAGGGCAAAATCCTTATTTTTTATGGGCGACGATTCCACTCTGCAAATACCATTGCTACTTCTGTCAATTTCCCATCGTCATGCGCAAGCACGATGAGGCGGCGTTTCGCGAGCAGGCTCGAAACTGGGTCGATCTGAACATTGCCGAGGCCAGGTTGTGGTTGGCGCTCGTGCCGGCGTTGCGGGACGCGCCGGTCGGAGAGTTTTGCCTGTTCGGCGGAACGCCCACGCTTTTGCCCGACGAATTGCTGGCCGAGCTCCTGGATTTCTACCGGTCGAATTTCGGGTTCAACGCCGACACCACCATTCGCATCGAAGGCAGTCCCGACAGTCTCTCGAGCGACAAGCTCGCGCTTCTCCATAAAAAAGGATGCCGAAAGATCACTTATGGCATTCAGTCTTTCGACGATCGTCTGGTTGCGCTCGCCGGGCGGGAGCACACGTCCGACGAAGCCCGGACGGTGGTTCGCCGCGCCTTCCTGTCGGGCTTCGAGCGGGTGGATGGCGATCTGATCTATGGATTGCTGGATCAGCGTGTCGAGGGATTTTGTCGCGACGTTCGGCAGATGCTGGAGCTGGGTTACAGCACGGTCGTGATGACGAAGCTGCACCTGCGTCCGTTCGGCGAAACCGGGACCGCCATCGCAGGTGTTTCCGCCAGGTGGCAGAGTCCGGCGAGCAGGGCGCGCGCGTCACGAGAGGGCCATCGCTGGCCGAGCCTGGGAGAGCAGTATCAAATGCGCGAAGCGGCAGTCGCGTTGCTGGAGGACGCCGGACGCTTCGAGTATCCGACGATGTACTTCCAGAAGCCGGAAACCGGATGCGGACGGTGGAAGTCGCTCGTCCTCGACCAGGACAAGCAGTTCGTCGAAGTCGGAATCGGGTTGGGAGCCAGTTCCGCGACTCGGCGTTGCTCCGCCAATGTCGCGACGCGGCCGGGAGAGTATCTCGATGCGATTGCCAGCGGGGAATTGCCGCTCGAACTGCTGGAAATGAGCCCGGACGAGGAGATCGCGAGCTCGATGCGCCGCGCGCTCACTACGTGTCAGCCGCTTCGAGACGATTTGCATCGGGCCAGGTTCGCCGGCGGCTCTCTCTTCGATCAGCGATGGAAGCCGGTGTTTCAAAGCCTGGAGCGGCGCGGGCTCGCGGCGATGCGACCCGACGAAGAGACGGTCGAGCTCACCAGCGTCGGCAAGACGCTGGTCGAGGCCATCGTCAACACGGAAATACGCTGAGCGGTTTGCCCGGCGGCCCCGGAGGCGGCTCGGGGAGCGCAACGGCTCGACCCGACCCGATGCTCCGGCCGTCGGACGGCATTGCGGGATCATCGGGCCTGGAGCCATTGCCGGCGGCCTTGTTCGTAGCGCGGTCGATAGACTTCGGCGAGGAACGCGAGCGAGCCGGGAATGCTCGAATGCCGAGGCGGAGGGTGAAAGATGAATTCACCTTCGCGCGTGAAGTACTCGGGGATCGGCATCGTCGAGTCGTCGACTCCAGCTTCCTTGAACGCCATTTTGAGCCGAGTGTTGTAGGTCGATGTCTTGTCACAGATGAACTCCGGCCACCGCCGCCAGAGGGGGATCTCGGACCAAAGAGGGGCCAGGCGGCTCGACAGGCGAAAGAGATGCTCCGCGTGCGGGTAATACGCTTCGAGCTTTCGGTAGCCTTCTTCCTTGGTCGTTGCGGCTTCGACGACGCCCTGGAGCAGAGTGCGATAGTAGCCGAATATCTCTTCGAAGCCGTCTGCATCCTTGACGATGAGTGGATCCGCACATTCGCCCTTGACCAGCGTATCCACGCCGAAGAAAACCGACGCGAAGGCGCTTGCGTGCGTCTGCGAGATGCCGTCGCCGGGCCGGAGCGAATACTGTTTGCGCTTGATGCCGTAATGGATCGCACGCAGCACCGAGCCGGCCTTGCGGCTCAGCAGGCCGCGCCACGATGTCTTCAGGAAAATGCCGAGGAGTTCTGCCTCCGGCCGGCCGCGGATACGGTCCAGGTTCGCCAGTCCGTCCCGTCCTCGCTGCGTGAACACGAGCATGTCGGGCTGTCTGACTTCGCGGCTGCGAGTCTGCCCCACGGGCAACAGGCTGTCGAAGTATTCCAGCCGCAGGAACTCGTTGGTCCCGGGCGGGAAGATCAACTCGCGAGCGATCATGTTGACGACGATGTCATGGTCGTGGATATCGCGCTCGAGCAGCCAGGGCCAGACGTCGTACGCGAGGACGAGATCGGCCGCTGTCCAGACGATCGCATCGTCCGCGTCGGCGGCGATAAGCGGGGCCGTGCTGCGCTTGAACGAATCGAAGAAAGAGATGCGGCTCTTGTCCTCTTGCACTGTGATCAGATCGCATGTATCGCGGATCCAGCCTATCTGAGCAACGTAATCGCGCACGACTTCCGCCACACGGCAGACCTCGGGCGGCGCATAGAGGCAGATGCGGATTCCGGCGCGCGCGAAATTGAGCAGCGGCAGGACCACGACCGGAATGTTGTCGAGCACCGGGTAAAGGAACTTGACGTCGTCGACGCCGCTTTCGATCGATCTGTTCAAGCGCGTACTCTCGATCGCGTACGGACACCATTTGCGGCCAAGGCGGTGTTGAGTGAGGATTTCGATGCGGCGTTGAAGGCGATCCCGGATCGTCTCGCGAAGGGCCTCCTCGGGCGAAGAGAACAGTTCGTGGCTTGCTGCAATCGCCACGTTTCGGGCCGGCCAGCGCCTTTTCTTGCTGATCGTCGAGTCGCTCATCGGGTCTATCCTCGATTTTTTGCGGTCTGGCTCGCGCGCGAATCCGCAAACCGCCGCTGAAAGTCGCGACGCTCGAATCCGGCGGGCCAAGGGCGGCCTGTCATGAGATCCGCGGCCAGGCGTCCGAGCGTGTCCGAACACGCGGCAGCCGCACCGTTGCCTGCCGTCGCGACGAACAACCCGTCGTCCAACTCGTCGATATAGGGCTTGCCGTGCGCGCTGTAGGTGACGAGGCAGCGCTTTGCGCGAGCCGAAAGCAAGTCGAGATCGGGCAGCAGATGAAACATGGCCTCGCGTATGTCCGATCGCGGCTCGTCGGAGCCGGAGATCATCCATTGCTGAATCGCATCGAAGCTCGGCAGGATCATGTCCGCGTCCGTGTTGGCGCCGAGCTTGAGGTAATGATTGCCGTCCGGATAAAGCATCGGCGGGACGACATAGACGTCGGAAATCGAACGCGAATCGATCCGGTAGCTAATCGGCGGCAGTGCTCGAAGTCGCTCCGATTCGGCTCCGGAAACCTGAAGGAGGACTGTGTGCTCCGACTTGACGCGCAAATCGAGCTTGCGAGGCAGGAGATCGAAGCAGTTGGAGTACGCGCCGGCGCTGACCAGCACCTTGTTCGCGGTGTAGCGTCGGCCGCAGGCCGTGTTCAACTCCCAGTGTGCGGCGCGCCTGCGGATTGCCGTGACGATGGCGCAAATGACGCTCGCGCCGTTGGCTTTGGCTATCGTCAAGTGGTTGTGCCGCAACGCGAGCGGACCGAAGATTCCGGCCGGCGCGTGCTCGAGCAGGCCGTGAAAGCCAGCGGGAAAGCGGAGCGGCGATAGTCGCCCGGCGCACGCCGCGCTTGCGAGTTCGACGTGGTCCACCTTCAGGCTGCGCGCGAGCCGGACTCGCTCTTGCATGATCGGGTCATCCAGCGGCGCCACATAGAGCATGCCGAGCGGCCGGTAGGACCGCGCTCCGCCAACCTGTTCCAGACGGGCGTACTCGTCCATCGATCGATGGACGAGTCTTGCCCAGACGTGATCGCGAGAAAGCCGCGTCGCAATCCGCCCCGCGTCGTGATGGCTGGAGAAGATGCCTCGATGTGTGCGCCCATCCCGGGGCTCGTCGGGGCCGATGGCCGCGACGCTTTCGGACGCGACGCTGAGGTAGCGCAGCGTCGCGGCTCCGATGAGCCCCTTGCCGACGACTGCGTGCTCGTAGTGGCGCATCATGATCGCGTTTCGGCGCGGCATCGCAGCCGGGCGGCAATATAGGGCGCGTCGAGGTGGAATCCGGCCACCGTTCCCGAGGACTGCGTCCGAAGGCCGTGGAAGCCCAGCCAATAGAAACCGTCGACGGGGGTTTCGCAGGAAGCCGGAAGTCCGCGAGAATCCAGCGCCCGGCGAACTTCGTCGATCCGCAGCCAGCTCAAGTCGGCGCGCCAGCCCGTGGCCCACACGACGGCACGGATGCCATGCTCGCGCAGCGTCACGCTCGTGGGTGGGGTAGACGCGAGAAGCGGGGGATACGGTTGCCACGCCGGCTCGACTGTCGGCGGCGGATACCGCGTGTGCGCGTTTGCGTCCCGGTTTGCGATCCAGTTCTCGATGCGATCGATCAGCGCCTGGTAGCCTTGCGATGCAAATGCAATGTTGGCGTGGAGATCCTCGTCGAACGTCGCAACCGCGCCGTCTGGCGAGATGCCGCTCAGGCGCCCCAGCAGTTGAACGCCGAGCCGAGCCAATGAATGGTGAGAAATCGGATGATCGTGGCCGACGATGGGCATTTGATCGGGTTGTTCGGCAGGATGCGCGAACGCGCTCTTCGGGGCGCTCAGGAACCCGATTCGGTCCAGCCAGAACATGATGTCCTCGCCGCGGTAGCTGCGCGGGGTTCCCTTGACTCTCGACGTTGCCAAGTACACGCTGCGGCCGGCCGTCGCCAATTCTTCGCTGAGCTGCACGCCCGTTTGACCGCCGCCGACCACCAGCACGGGGCCGTCCTGCACGGCCGACGGGTTCGTATATGTCCCGACGTGGAGTTGCTGCACTTCGGTGCGCAGATGCCGTGCGAAGTCGGGAATTCTCACGAGCTGGTAATTGCCCGGCGCGGCGACGACGTTCAGCGCGTCGTAACGTCGCGGGCCATCGTCGCCTTCGACGTGGACCCGGAAGCGTCCGCCTTCGATCCGCTCGACCGAGCCGACCCGGCAGCGCTCACGGATGGGAAAGCGCCTCTGCGCGATGCATGCGTCCCACATCCGTACCATCTCTTCGAGCGGGATGCTTCGCCGGATGCCGGGAAGTCCATCGATCTGTCCCATCAACCTCGAATAGGCGAGCGGAGAATTGATTCTGAACGAATCCCATCGCGCCGATCGCCATTGTTCGAGCGCGCGCGCTTTCTCCAGCACCACGTGCTCACGCCCCTCGCGCTGCAGGACGTAGCTCATGCAAAGCCCCGCATGACCGGCGCCGATCACGACGGTGTCGATGCGTTTGTCTCGTTCCATGGCACTCGTCGACGGCGCCATGCCGTTACAGGATCAGCATGCTGTCGCCGAACATGTCGAATTCGTATCCCCCCATCTCGAGAATCTCCGCGTAGCCGCGCATGAGGAGAGCCTTGCCCGCGAAGGCCGCGGTCAGGACGATGTGGCTGGATCGCGGCCGATGGAGGTTCGTGAGCAGCCCGTTCGCGATCTTGAACTCGAATCCGGGATAGATATAGAGTTCGGTCCATCCCGCCTGGGCCCGGAAGGCGGCGCCCGGCTCGCCATGAGCCGCAAGCGACTCCAGCGTTCGCATGGCTGTGGTGCCGATCGCGATGATGCGGCGCTTCTCCGCTCGCGCCCGGTTGATTTGCTCGGCGGCCTCGGCTCCGACTTCGAAGTACTCCGGCCTGACCTTGTGCTGCTCGATCTCGTCCTCGTCGATATGGCGAACCGCGAGGATCTCCGTTGCTCCGACATGCAGCGTGACGTAAGCGAATTCGACGCCCTTGTCGGCGAGCCGCCTTAACACGTCGGTGGAAAAGTGCAGGCCTGCGGACGGAATTTCCAACGAGCCGGGTTTCCTGGCGTACACGGCGCGGTATGCATCGGGCCGCGTGCGCCAGTAAACGGGGTTGAGAGGAATCGTTTCGTCCGAGCGCCATCCGCGGCGATCGAGGACGCCGACGAGTTTCCCCGCAGGTTCGAATCGCGCGCTCCAGAGTTGATTCGGCTCCGGAGAGAGCAAGGTGCAGCTGAGCTGGCTGTCGTCCGTGGCGGTCAACGTGAGGCCGGGCCGCGGCGATTGGGAAGATCTGAGTTCGACGATGCTCGTTCCGTCGGGCTCCTGACCGTACACGATCACGTGCGCGGACTCGTTGCCATGCCGGAACGACAACGTGTTCGACAGCATGTAGCTGTCGTTGAAGACCAGAAGATCGCCCGGCCGAAGATGGTCGGAAATGGTGGGGAAAATCGTATGCTCGATCGTGGTCGCGGCGCGATCGAGCACGATCATTTTGCCGCTGTCGCGACGCTTGCCGCGCAATTCGGCGGGATCGGTCGGCATGGCTTTCCAATCGAGGCCGAAATCGAAATCGTCGGTTTTCATCGTTTATTGTCCTTGGCAGTCCATTTTTCAGGACTGGATCCGATGACTCAGTATTCGGTAAGCCACGCGCACGACCGGCAATTAATCCGGCTCGTTGTGCCGCCTTCGGCACCATTTGGCGAATCAACGGCAAAGGTCTATCCGAAGAAAGGCGCTGAAGCTGGCCAGATGCCCCAGTGTCGAGGGCATTTACAGCCTAGGACATGCGATATCCGTTTTCAAATCGATAAAGAAATCGATGCGCGGCGGCATTGGAGTTTTCTTACGCATCCGATGATGTCGCCGTCATTCGGTTCGCTTCCGGCACGCAGAGGCGCTCGATGCGGGCTTCCAATCGCCCGCCGATCCGGACCGACAGGTGCGCTGCGGCGAACCGGGAGCGTGAGGCCGGTCAGAAGCTCGGATTCATGCTTGACGAAACCGAGTTCGAGCGGCCGCGAAGCATGCGCCCGGAAACGCTATTGTTTTCGACGCGGCATCCTTCTTTTATAGTCGTCGATATCCGTCTGGTGCGTTCGATTCGATGCGCGTATGTGAAATTAAGCGCGTTGCCACTTCACAAATAACATTGCCGACGTGCGGAAACATCCATGAAATACGGAATCACGATGCGAGTTGATGGATCGATTCGGCTTGAGCGCTACACGCTTGTCCGCGGATTTTTCTTCCATGTGAATGGGAAGCGGACATAGGCGCGTATTCGCCGTGGCCAGCGGATTGCGCATCAGGTTGGTCGATGCGTCGGCCCTTCGGCATCGGAAACTGAGTGCGAGAAGCAGTCCGCCGGTACCGGTGCTCGTGCCGAGCAGCGCCCATCACGACCCGATGCGGGACATGGGCCGACCGTTCGGCGCTGACTCGGGCGGCATGTGCGCAGGGATCATTTCCCGCAGTGGGTGGCGGCCGCAGCCCTATCGGCCGCACCGGAGTGTTTCGTCGGCTGAACCACGTCCGTTCCCGGCTCGTCGCACGTCGCGAGCGCGGCGCGTGTTCTTGCTCCCTGCCGCACAGCTACAGCGGCATCGCACTCGTGCACTTGATCTCGTCGAGGCACACGCTCGAATGCACGCCGCTCACGCCGGGGATGCGCATCAGCGTGTCGAGCAGGAACGTCGACAAGCCCTTCAGGTCCGCGGCGACGACTTTCAGCACGTAGTCGATGTCGCCCGTGACGGAAAAACACTCCTGAATCTGCGCGAGCTCGGAGACGAGCTTCTGGAACGTCGACAAGTCGCGGATGTGGCCGCGCTCCATCGTCACCTGGACGAACGCGGTGACGCCGAAGCCGAGCGTGCCGGCGTCGAGCCGGGTCTCGTAGCGCTTGATCGCGCCGATCTCCTCGAGCCGGCGATGCCGCCGCAGCGTCTGCGCGGGCGACAACCCAACTTCCTTGGCCAGCTCCAGGTTGGAGATGCGGCCGTTTTCCTGCAGGATGTCGAGCAGATGGCGATCGATGCGGTCGAGAAGCGCTTCTTGCATTTTTGTTTCCTTATTTGTCTCCTGGATGCAATCTTATCTCATAATGTAGGGTTTGCATGAAGGGCTTACGAAACCCCATTTCATCCCGCCAGCGATAAACTGAGCGCCGATTTTTGCGCGAGATCAAAGAAAATCGGTGCGCGCGGGCAGGAGCGGGGCGGCGGCTTTCCCGCTCGATGCAAGGCGACGCACGCTGCGCAAGAATTCGGCATCCCCAGCCCGGCCGGCCGCCGTGACGAACCACGACGGCGGCCGGAACAGTACACAGCGCCCGGGCCGGCCCGAAGGCGCGCCGCCTCCAAGAAAGGCGGATGAGACGGAGAAGACATGGTTTCGGATCAGGACAACGACGGACTCAAGCGGGGGCTGAAGAACCGCCACATCCAGCTGATTGCGCTAGGCGGCGCGATCGGCACGGGGCTCTTCCTCGGCATTGCTCAGACGATTCGGATGGCGGGGCCGTCGGTGCTGCTCGGCTACGCGCTCGCCGGCGTCGTCGCGTTCTTCATCATGCGGCAACTGGGCGAGATGGTCGTCGACGAGCCCGTCGCCGGCTCGTTCAGCTATTTCGCGAACAAATATTGCGGGCACTTCACGGGCTTCCTGTCCGGCTGGAACTACTGGGTGCTGTACGTGCTCGTCAGCATGGCCGAGCTGTCCGCGGTCGGCATCTACGTTCAATACTGGTGGCCGGGCGTGCCGACCTGGATCTCTGCACTCGTGTTTTTCGTCGCGATCAACGCGATCAACCTCGCGAGCGTCAAGTCGTATGGCGAAACCGAATTCTGGTTCTCGATCATCAAGGTCGCCGCGATCATCGGGATGATCGGCTTCGGCGGCTATCTGCTGCTGTCGGGCCACGCGGGTCCGGACGCCGGCGTCGCGAACCTGTGGCGGCACGGCGGTTTCTTCCCGAACGGCATCGGCGGTCTTGCGATGGCGATGGCGGTCATCATGTTCTCGTTCGGCGGGCTCGAGCTCGTCGGCATCACGGCCGCCGAGGCCGACGATCCGTCGCACAGCATCCCGCGCGCGACGAACCAGGTGATCTACCGCATCCTGATCTTCTACATCGGCGCGCTCGGCGTGCTGCTGTCGCTTTATCCGTGGCAGAAGGTCGTGACGGGCGGCAGCCCGTTCGTGCTGATCTTCCACGCGCTGTCGAGCGACATCGCCGCGAACGTGCTGAACGTCGTCGTGCTGACGGCCGCGCTGTCGGTCTACAACAGCTGCGTCTACTGCAACAGCCGGATGCTGTACGGCCTCGCGCGGCAGGGCAACGCGCCGCGGGCGCTCGCGCGCGTGAACGGGCGCGGCATTCCGATCGCGGCGCTCGGCGCGTCCGCGTTCGCGACCGCGCTGTGTGTGGTGATCAACTATTTCATGCCGGGCAAGGCATTCGAACTGTTGATGGGACTCGTCGTATCGGCGATCATCATCAACTGGGCGATGATCAGCGTGATCCACCTGCGGTTCCGCCAGGCAAAACGCGCGGCGGGCGAGGAGACGCGCTTCAAGAGTCTCGGCTACCCGCTGACGAACTATCTCTGTCTCGCATTCATGGCGGCCATCCTCGTCGTCATGTTCCGGACGCCGGATCTGCGCCTGTCGGTCTACCTGATCCCCGTGTGGCTCGCGGTGCTCGCGATCGGCTACCGGTTCCGCCAGCGCGGCGCCGGCTATGCGCTCGGCGGCGGCGTCTCGGCCCGTTGACCCCGATTTTTCCTCATCAGTCAGAAACCGCCATGTTTGAACATATCGATGCATACCCCGGCGATCCGATTCTCACGCTGAACGAGAATTTTCAGAAAGACCCGCGCACGCGCAAGGTCAACCTGAGCATCGGCATCTATTTCGACGACGACGGCCGGATTCCCGTGATGGGCGCCGTGCGCGAGGCCGAGGCCGTCGTGCAGCGCGAGTCCGGTCCGAAGCCGTATCTGCCGATGACGGGGCTCGCGTCGTATCGCGATGCGGTGCAGGCGATCGTGTTCGGCGAGGACAGCGACGCGCGCGCGCACGGGCGCATCGCGACGGTGCAGACGCTCGGCGGGTCGGGCGCGCTCAGGATCGGCGCGGACTTCATCAAGCGCTACTTCCCGGGCTCGCAGGTGTGGCTCAGCGATCCGAGCTGGGAGAACCATCGGTTCATCTTCGAGCGCGCGGGCTTCACGGTCAACACGTATCCGTACTATGACGAGGCGACGGGCGGCCTGAAGTTCGACGCGATGCAGGCCGCGATCGACGCGCTGCCGAAGAAGAGCATCGTGCTGCTGCACGCGTGCTGCCACAACCCGACGGGCGTCGACCTCGACGACGCGCAATGGCTGAAGCTGATCGACGTATTGCAGGCGCGCGAGCTGCTGCCGTTCGTCGACATGGCGTACCAGGGCTTCGGCGCGGGCCTCGCAGCCGACGCGTTCGCGATCCGCGAGCTCGCGCGCCGCGGCGTGCCGGCGTTCGTCGCGAACTCGTTCTCGAAGAACTTCTCGCTGTATGGCGAGCGCGTCGGCGGGCTGTCGGTGATCTGCGACGATGCGGCGGCGGCGGAGCGCGTGCTCGGCCAACTGGCAGGCGCGGTGCGCTCGAACTACAGCAATCCGCCGACCTACGGCGCGAAGATCGTCGCGCAGGTGCTGACGACGCCCGCGCTGCGCGCGCAATGGGAAGAAGAGCTCGCGACGATGTGCCGGCGCATCGCGAAGATGCGCAGCGCGATCCACGACGGCCTGCGCGCGCACGTGCAGGGCGAGGCGCTGTCGCGCTACGTGAAGCAGCGCGGGATGTTCACGTACACGGGCCTGACCGAAGCGCAGGTCGAGTGCCTGCGCGAGCAGCACGGCGTGTACGTGTTGCGCTCGGGCCGGATGTGCGTCGCCGGGTTGAACGAGGCGAACGTCGGGATCGTCGCGGATGCGTTCGGCGCGGTGATCGCGAGCGGCGTCTGACGTTTGCCGGCGCGTCGGCGCTCGGCCGGGAGGCTTGGCGTCGGTGCGTTCGGTATGTCCGGTATGTTCCGGGCGATGCGAAGTCGCGCGCCGGCGGCCGCATGCCCGGCGCGTCGAATGAAATGGGAGCGGCGGCGCAATG
This sequence comes from Burkholderia sp. BDU5, assembly GCF_001522845.1. Classification (NCBI taxonomy): domain Bacteria; kingdom Pseudomonadati; phylum Pseudomonadota; class Betaproteobacteria; order Burkholderiales; family Burkholderiaceae; genus Burkholderia; species Burkholderia sp. BDU5. The sequence goes on from NZ_LOWC01000125.1 coordinate 18,944, forward strand.
CGGTTGCCGCGCGGTCGTTCGCATGAGGGGATGCGTCGCGCGTCGTCGGTTGTGCGTCATCTGCCGCGCGGCCGTGCGTCGTGCCGCATCGTCCGGCACTGCGATGCCGCGATGCGTCGCGCGCAAGTCGGCGGTTCGACGCACTTCGCGCCGATCACTCTGAACGGGAGCCCAGCATGAGCATCAGCATTGTCCAACTCGGAACGCGGCGCGCCGACGACGAGGGCGTGCGGATTGGCACCGTGCGCCGTCCGCCGCGCGGCGTGCCGAAGGAAGAATTCGCGGCGCGCGACTTCTACGATGTCTGGCTGCCGACGTTGTCGCCGAGTCCGGAGCTCGTCGCCGAAGCGCAGGCGGCGAAAACCGACGCCGACTGGAAGGCATTCGCGCGGAAGTTCCGCGGCGAGATGAAGCACGGCGACGCGAGCAAGGTGCTCGACGTGCTTGCCGCGCTGTCGGCGACGTCGAACTTCGCGATCGGTTGCTACTGCGAAAACGAGGCGCGCTGCCATCGCAGCATCCTGCGCGAGCTGCTCGCGGAGCGGGGGGCGTCGATTCGGTCGTGATCGACGGCGATTTCGGCGGGCGCGGCGAACCGTGCTTCAAAGAGCCTTGACCGGATATTTGCGTCGCCATCGCAGCCGCAGCGCGTCGAATGCACGGATCCCGACCAGCCGCAGTGCGGCGATCAAGAAAATGCCGAGTAGCGACGCGATGTTTCCGACCTGCGTGATATGGAACGGAGTCGTGAACACGCCGGTGAAGAACATCTTGATCGCTCCCCGCGGCGCGCTCGCCGTGACACGGTTCTTTTCGACTTCTCCCATGCTCACGACGAACGCGCGCGACTCGGCTACGCCGAATCGAAGCCGATCAGGAACGAGAAAGCGGCGATGCGCCAGCCGCGATGATCGACGTCGAGCCGGGGGAACAGGACGCAGACCAGTAGCAGTAGACGGTCGCGGCGATATGCGATCGCGCCGACGGAATATTGATCAATACGTCGCCCATCACCGATGAGCCTGTTATTGAACCTGTCTCTCGGAAAAGTCACGTCGCCGCGATGGCATTCACTGCCCTGACGATGTCTCCTTCATCCCAAAGGCGCCGCAACCGCAGATCTTTGATGGCGCCGGCGGCATCGATCAGCATTAGCTCGATTCGATGCCGGTTGACAGTCGTGGGCCCATAGCCCACACCCAGATGTAGCGCTTCAATGACCGCCGCGAATGATTCCGTTGTGCGAAGCAGTTGGCAACGGTCCCCGAACGGCCAGTTTCGGTCTTCGCCATAGCGACGCAATCGATCAGGAACGTCATAGTCCGGGTCATAGCTGATTGCGGCAACTGTCGTGCCGCGGTTCGCCGGAGAGTCCTCCAGGAGCCGAGACAGACGCGCCAGGTTGCTGATCGTGCGCGAGCACTTGTTGGGGTTCATGCATCGCGTATAAAAGAACCCGACGACGGCCGGACGCCCCTCGAATATCTGACCGAACGTGGCTCGCATTCCGTCCTGGTTCTCAAGCTCAACGTTGTGCAGCATCGCGATCGAGTCGGGTTGAACATGCGAATCGGTCGACCGGCTGTCTGTCTGCGCACAGTCCCGTGATTTCCGCTTGATCGCTTTCGAGGGCTCGGCTTGCGACGTGCCTCCACAACACTTCGATTCGGTGCCGGTTGGGTTTGCATCTTCACCGGCCGCGGCGAGCGTTTCCTGGAGCAGCGCTCTGGTACGCGGGGTTGCGTGTCCATCGTTCTCGATATCGTTCAAGAGTGCGATTCGTTCCGTTCGGCTGCCGATGCACGTCATGGCCAGCGTTTCGATCAGTTCGTCGATCGCGGTCGTGCAGCCGCCGGTCGGTGGCGATGGATAGATATCAAATTGCACGAACTGGTCGACGTGCCGAATGCGGTCGATTGCATCCACGAGCAGCTTGGGCATCTCCGGAGGCAGAGGACGGATACCGCGGGCGACACGAGCGGCCGCGGCCAGGGCATGCGGGTTCAAGCCCGTTTCGAGTTCCTCGAGGACGTAGGGCAACAACACGTCGGCCATGCCTGCCGCCCCGATGTGCGCCATCACATGTGCGCGGAGCAATTCGACTTCGGTCGCGCCTCTGCCGCGGTAGATGGCTGCATCCTCTCGCATCAACGAGAGCAGGTCATCGCGGCCTCCGCAGCACGCCGCGCGTGAGCCGATCCCGCGCAGGACAACTGCGACCTCGCCCTCCGACAGGGCCGGCATGTTGTTCATCGGCACCTCGCCCGGTTGGTGCGCGCGCGTCGGTTCGTTCTCGAAACGTTGCGAGCGGCGCATGGCTGAACGACCGCTATCGACGCCGACGGCTCGCGCCCTTCTTGGCCGGACGTTTCGTCGGTGCGGAGGGCGGCGTAGCAGGCGTGACGTTGGCGCGCTGAAGCGCGCCGGCCACGGTCGCCTTGATGTCCTCGAAGTCGGATTCGTCTTCGAGGATGTCCTGTGCGCATTTCGCGAACATCTGCGGGTCGAGTGCGCGCAAGGCGACCGCGCTTGCGCGCCGAACTTGCCGAAACTCCGTCTTGTCCTTCATCACGGCGTCGAGCAGCGACTTCGCGGCGGGGGCCGCACCGAGTACGCGCACGGCCTGCTCACGAACATGCTGATCGGTGCTTTGCTTCAGCAAATCGCGCGCGATGTCGTGAGCAGAGCCATGGTCGTCGCGCGCGAGAAAACCGAGCGCGACGGCCGGGGCCACGAGTGCGTCTTCCGGGCTGCTCAAGCCCTCCGTCAATTTTTGGCGCGCGAAGTCGTCCTTCTGGTTGCTCAACACATCCAGCGCCATGCGGCGCAACTCGCTATCTGCATCGGTCGCCAAGCGCCGCAGCGTATCCAGGTACTCCGCGTGTAGCGATGCAAACTGCGGAGCAAGGAAGGAGGCCGCCTGCAGAATCTGGAGTGCGCCTCTTCGGCCCGCAGGGTCGAGGGTCGAGTCGACAACGTGCTCGAGCGCTTGATTCCAGATTGCTATGGGATCGCTGTCGACGGGCGCGGCAGTCGCTTCAGCCGCCGCGGACACGCGGCGCGTCTGTAGTTGTGCTTCAATCTGCTGCCGGTATTCTTTGACGCTCACGGTGCCGCTCCTCAAGGATTAAGTTCGAACGGGACATCGTCGTAGTCGAAACCGAGCGGCTCGGTTCCGTGAACCCCCTGATAGTCGATCATATCCTTCACGGTCGGCTGCCCTCCCGGACGGGACGTGATCGGTGACGGCGGGAAGGGACCGCGCGGCGGCGCATACGTGGGTCTCGGCGGCTTTGTTGACCCGTTCCAGGGCCACATCGTGTCGTTCAGCCTGTGGCCGATGTTATTCGGCTTTCGCACCGGCCCGGTCAACGCGTAGGTGGCCGGGTCGCTGGGATCGGTGCGTCGGTTGAGCCACTGCCAGAACGCCCACAGGCGGTCGACGTTGGCATGAAGCAAGAAGAACAACGGATCTTTTGCCGCGGTCGGTACGCTGCTGATCGGCCCGTCAAAACTGGTATGCGCGCTGCCGTGCGGAGCGCGTTCCAATCGGCGGAAATTTGGATAGAGGCCGCCGAGCGCCAGCGTTGCCGCCTGGTCGATCACGGAAGGCTGTCCATTTATCGTTTGCGGCGGAGCGACCGCGATGTCATAGCGTGGGCGCCGCTCGATCGGGTCGTGAGTCGGGTCCGTCTTCCAGAATTCGAGCGGATGCCCATGAGGGAACTGAATGATGTCGCCCTGCGCCGGGTTCGCCGACGGCATGCCCAGGAACTCGGGAGCGAAAAGGCCGGGGGCAGGCTCATCGAACCGCCAGTACGGCAGGGCGACGGCGGGATCGATAGCCTGTAGCGATCGCTCGAGATCAAGCAGGTAGGCGCGGTGCCAGGGGGGGAAGCCCGGGTAGCCGTGCGCTTCATCTTGGGACGGACGAACGTGCGTGTCACGAAAGCTCTGGAACGGACCCGCCCCGGCATCGTTGAGTTTGCCGAGCGCCACCAGAAACCGATCGCGTTCGGCGGGTGCCAGTTTCACCGCGTTCTTGCGGATGCGAACCATCAGATCGCGTTGCCCGACCACCAGGCCTGCCGGCGAGACAGCTTCGATCGCGGCGTCGTCGAGGTCAGTGCTCGGGTGTTGGAATTCGCCGGCGACCCAAAATTCTACTTCGCTGCCATCGGCTGGCAAGCTCAGGTGAAGTTCGTCGGCGCCTGCATCGCTGCGCTTCGTATCGAATACCACGCGACCGCCATTCACTTTACCGCCGTTGCGCAGCGTGATGTCGATAGGCGCGGGCGGAGCGCCGTCACTGCTCAACCGCGCGGTCGACTTGACGGGAGCCCAGCCGATGAACGAACGCCCTTGTGGGTCCGTGGCCTCCAGGTTGATCTCGACCTTCATGCCCCCTCCCTGTGTGCTCGCAGTGGCATTCATGCGCAACGGACATGCAATCTACACGGCCCAGTGTGACGAATACATGCTAGTAACTGCGTTGCCAAGTGGCAAGCTCGGGTAATGGCGGATGATGCATTCCGAAAAAATCAAACTCACTCTTTCTTTTTTGGGGTCATCAAAGCGATATTCGTCGTGCCGCTCGGGACTTCGGCAACGGCCGCGCTCACGCGTATTTTGGCGACTTCATCGATGCATCGATCCTCGAGATGCGATAGGCGATGAAGTAACGCGAGGAATCGATCGGCGGCTTCGACGCGGCGACGCCGATTGACATATTTATCTTTTGAGCATGGAAATAAATGCGCCAACTCAATCCGAGAAAATCCGTTCCGCCGCGGCCCACGGTGACATATTTAATGCGGTTCACGCGTACGGACCAGACTTGCGCTTGTAGAGCATGGGCGAGGATTTCGAGGTCGAACCCGGTTGCCTTCGCGTCACGCCCGATATCGTTCAGGGACGGTTCGCCGGGGTCGTTGCGCCGGACAGCGGCCGTCGCGGTGTATCGGCAATGTGCGGAAGCGCGCCAGGCCTTCGGCGATGGCCGCGCGGAGCGTGTGGAAGGTTGGGCTGGTCGCGAGCATGGCCTGACAGTTGACGGAATCGCTCCACGTGCGCATGAAACATGTGCGCTTCTCATTTTTTGCTCACTTGCAAATGCCGATGCGAAGGTAGCGTAGTCGGATCGCGGTTGGATTCCCAAGTATTCAAGCCGGTATGACGAAAGCGAGCGCGATGCAACGAATTCGAGTCGATGCGGCTACGGCGGCAAGGTCGTAGATAGCGGGCACCGGCTATCTGCCTACGTCGGCTGGCTCGATTCATCTGGCGGCGGACCATCGACTGCCGCTCACGTCAGGTCGTGGGTGGGCGGATGAAAACAAAGCCGGCGCGTGAGTTCATGCTGACGTGCTGCACATTGCCGGGGCGTGCCGCAAGCGGTCGCGAACCATGCTCGCGCCAAGTGTGAGCGAGCCGTGCCGCGACATGCGTCATCGGCTCATTGGCGCGGGGGCCTTTGCGGTTGTCGCTGCGGCGGCAACGGCCAGTTGTCGCTACGGCTTCCGCCCGTCGGCGAATTTCACGTGCTCATCGCGCATGAGCATCATCACGAAATCGGCAACGCTGTTTCCGTCCGGGATGCGCCGCGCGCCGTCGGCTGCGCGCGTACGGATGGAGCGCAGCGTGGTCTGACTGCAGCGCAGCGTGTAAATCGAACATCTCGAGCCGACGGTCGCAGCCGCTTACCGCGTAGTCGTGACCTTCGCTTCGCGCGGTCTTCGGTGCGTCGATGAATTCGCGGTGCCGCGCCCACGGCAACTCGTTCGCGGCGAAGCGCAGCGCGGTGCGCTGTCCGGACTTGCGCGTCGCGTTCGGATCCCCGCATGTCACGAACCACCAATAGGCGCTGCTAGAAGTACGTTCAGCACGACAATCCCCACGAACGCGAGCTTCCAGAATGCCGATCCAATCACGGCCCGGCCGACGCCCGATTGGATGAAGCCCGTCGTCGGATGGATCGCGTCGTGCCGTGGCAGGCTTCCTTGCAGTCCTTCGACAATCGGTTCACCAATGTCTCATCGGCTCGGCTCTTCCGGATGTCCAGGCAAGCGGCTTGCCGCAAGAGTCGATATGCACTCGGGATATTTGGAAACCATCTCCAAGTTGACGCGTTGAGCATGGCGAGGGCATTTTTATGTTGCGCAGGATGATTTTATTTTGTTATAAATATAATAAGTTAATTGTTTTGGTGGAGGTGTTCGATGGATTGAATTTTAAATATATTATTGGTATATTTTTCCAATATACTCGAGTCTATATCCATGTCTGTAGACGGAGCGCAATATGACAAGATTGCAGCGTGTTAATCCTAATTTTTGCCTGATGCGATAAATGTGGGTGTCGAGCGTGCGAAAGCTTGCCTCGTCGGGCGGGCGTCCCCAAACGAGAGAAACCATCTTGTCTCGCGGCACGACCTGTCCGAGATTCTGGGCAAGTAATTCGACGATCTCGTATTCCTTGGGGAATAGTGATATTTTTTCGCGATGAAGGTAGACTGTTTTTTCGATTGTTTGGATTTTATATGGGCCAATTTCCATCAATTCGGGCCGAGTGTGAATTTCGCGGGATCGTCGATATAGCGCCTTCACGCGCGCGACGAATTCTTGATCCCTGGGGGGCTTGGTCACGTAATCATCGGCGCCGGCCTCCAATGCCGTAACGACATCCGACTCGAGAACCGCATTCGTCAATATGAGGACCGGGACGGTAGCGTGGTTCTTTCGTATCCAGGCCAGAACTTCAAGTCCGTCGAGATCTGGCAATCGTCTGTCGAGAATGACCAAATCCGGAGTCATTCGATGAATCTCGCGAAATGCTCGCTCGCCATCAAGCAATATCTTCACTTCCCATCCGTGTCTCGCCAAAATTGACTGGTAGTATTGAGCTTGAATTTCGTCATCCTCGACCAAGTAAATAACCACCTGCTACCTCGTGCTGTTTGATGCTCTTGTTTCATTGATTTCGACATCAATTTTGATTGAAATCGAATCGTCTGATATGGACTTATTTTTTATATTAACTAAGATATTTCAGTGTTTATGGATGTGCGGATTTTGGGGCATTGGTGAGTGCTTCAATGATTTCTATGATGATGGCATTGGTGAGGGTGCAGTAATTGCTTGGAAAGCTCGAACCCTCTCGGCAATGCGTTGTCTCGATGTTCGCAATATGGCATATGTGCCCCTATTTTTTTGATACCGCCGACATTTATTCGCGCGGCGAAAGCGAGCGCATCCTCGGCCGTGCGCTATGCGACTTCGCGGTGCGAAACGACGTCGTGATCGCGACAAAGGCATTCTTTCCGACAAGCGACGCGCCCAACGCGCGGGGACTGTCGCGCAAGCATCTGTTTGCAGGCATCGACGCATCGCTCAAGCGTCTCGGTACCGACCACGTCGATCTCTTCGTGATTCATCGCTTCGATCCGGAAACGCCGATGGAAGAAACGCTGGATGCGCTCGACGCGATCGTGCGCAGCGGCAAGGCGCGCTATCTCGGCGCGTCGTCGATGCATGCATGGCAACTGATGAAGATGCTCGCGTATCAGCGGCATCACGGGTTGGCTCCGTTCGTCTCGATGCAGAGTCAATACAATCTCATTTGCCGCAGCGACGAATATGAAATGTTGCCGATGTGCATCGGCGAGGGCGTCGCGTATACGCCGTGGTCGCCGCTCGGCCGAGGGTTGCTGGCGGGGTCGCGCCGAACCGGCACGCTGCGCGCGGACACCGATCGGCAGATGGTCGACTGGTACGGCGGGCGAAGCGACGTGGCGGCGGCCGTCGCGGCGGTCGAACGGCTGGCAGGCGCACGCGGCGTGCCGCCTGCGCAGATCGCGCTCGCGTGGGTGCTGCGGCGTCCGGGCGTAACTGCGCCGATCGTCGGCTTGTCGAAGCCGCACCATGTATCCGACGCGCTCGCTGCGCTCGCGCTCGAACTGTCCGACGACGAGATCGCCATGCTGGACGGCACGACGGAGAACAGCCTCGACGTCGCGCAATGGTGAGCGTGGCGTGCGGGTTCGCGCGGCGCTCGTCTTGTCGCAAGTCCTTCCGCTTCGCGCGTACGAAGGAAACAACGGCGCGCGACGCCAGGATCGATCGCGAAGGAACTGGTGGGGCGTGGCCGTTTGGACGACCGATCCGTCAATGCGCTTGGCCTGCCGCCGAGTATCGCCGGCGGCGGCGAACAGCGCTCGCGTTTTCCACAACACCGTTCGATTCACGCTTCTCGCTTCGATGACGCTTGTTCCGCTTTGATCATTCGCCGATCACCGGCGTGATCGACGCGATGCGGCAAAGCCGCAGCTTCATCCTGCTCGACGGCGGGAACGACGAGGTCGGCGCGTTCGGCGTGACGATCGTCGACGTGACGGACATCGGCATCGCGCAGGATGTGCTGCGGAATCGGGAGAAGCGGCTGACCGAAGCGCTCGCCGAGCTGACCGCGAGCCATGTGGAGCTGTTCGAGCTGAACCGCCAGCTCGCCGTCGGCATCGTGCTCGAGATCAACAATCCGGTGCAAGCCCGTGCGCATTGGCGCCTTCCGCGCGTATTGCATCGACCGAATCCGCCGTGATCACATGTTCTCGCGGACACCGATTGGATGAGCGACGCGCTGGCGAACCGGCTCCCCCGATCGGTATTGGCGATGCACGGTCTCCGTGGCGGGCGGCGTGCGCGGGCTCGCCGGTGGCAATCCCGGTGGCGGCCCGGTGTCCGCCAGATTGAACGTCGGCATCGAAACGGGACACTGGAAAGTCTTCAGCACGTTGCTGGTCAACGGATTGGCGACGCTGCCGGTACTCGCGATGTCGAGCACGGCCCTGCGGCCGTCGAAGTCAAGCGCGACGCGCGAGCGCCCGGGCGTCGCCGTTTCGATCAGATGCCCCTTCTGCAACAGGCGCAGCAGCGCCCATGGGCCGTCCGTCGAGACCGTCGACGTGTCGGGCCGGATGCGCGGGCTCGCCGTGATCTCCACATGGACGCCGCCGCGCGGTCCCGGCCAGCTCACCGTAAATGGGGCAACGGGACCGTGCTGATAGAGCGTCGTCTGTCCGTCGACATCGATCATCAGGCTCGTGATCGTAGGGTCCAGTTCAGGCGTCCGGATGTCGGCCTTCCAGGCGAGTTGCTTCTCGCCCGGATCGCCGAAAAAGATCTCGCGGATCGCCTTGGCATGCTGGAACGGTTCGAGATCGGGGCCCTGCACCGGTTCGGTCGCGCCGGGCAGCGTCTTGTAGCGCCACGGCCTCGTAGACGTATCGACGAACGGCGCGAGCGTCTTCGTGAAGAAGTCGTCGATGACGCCGCCCCGCGCGAACACGCGTGTGAAATCGTCGATGCGCACGTCGCGCTTGCTGTCGGTTGCAAACGGATAGTTGCCCTCGATCGTGAGCCGGCAGGTGTCGCCGACCATCGCCTCCATCTGGCGCGACAGCAGTTGGCCGATCCCCCGGTTCACCTCTCGCGAGCCCTCTATCGAGAGTTCGAGCAGCACCGCACGAAAGGGCGCCGGCATCGTGTTCGCGGCCATCTTCAGTTTCGCCGCGGCGTCGCTTGCGGGCGGCATGCTGTTGTTGGAAAGGGCGTCGTCCGCCACGGTCAGTGCGGTGTAATAGTCGTTCAGCAGGTTCGCCACGCCGTCGAGGCCGGTCTTGCCCGCCTGCGCGGCGGAGGGGGGTGTTTCCGTCCGGGCCTCCGCGCTGCCCGTCACCATTTCGCGCAAGCCGGCGAAACGACTGTCGACCAGCTCGCGCTCGACGCGCTCCTCGGCGCGAATGCCGAGCGCCTTGTCCGCTTTCTGGCTCAGCGAGTCGGTCGCCTTTTGCAGGACGGAACGGTCCGCCTGGGCGATGGGCTGCGTGAGTGTCGTTTCGTGGACCGCCGCGCGCGCGAGCCGTGCGAGCGGCGAATCCGGTGCGGCGAAGCTTCGCAGGACCAGCAGGTTGAAGGCGAGACTCGTGCCTGTCACCGTGCGGATGTCGCCGAGAAAGGCATCCCATTGCTGTGCGTATTCCATTAGGTATTGCCGGCGGATGGCTTCAGTCAGCGGATCGTCGGTATCCGCCGCCGCGCGCCCGATTGCAGTCGTTTTTTTTTGAGCCTCGCCCAGATAGGCGCGGCCCATGACCCACGCGTCGTCGTCGCGCGCGATCTGCACGAACTCGGGCAGACGCTTGTCGAACACGCGCCGATAGCCGTCGAACGTGAAGAGGCCCGGCACGCCGCGCGAGAGCGGCGCGTCGCTCGCGCGTGCGAAGACCGTCCCGGCCTGCGGGCCGACGGCCTTGAGCAGCGTGAACTCGTCCGGCGCTTCCTTCTGCATCGCCGCCTTCGCGCGCTCGTAGAGCCGCTGGGTCGCGTTGCTGCCGTCGAGAAACGCACGCGCCTGCTGGATCAACCCGTCGTTACGGATCAGCGGGGACTGCACGGCACGCTCGCCGGAGAAGAGCTGCTCGACGTGGGCGATCATCGATGCGCGACCGCCGAACACCGCCGCGCTGTCGGTCTTGGCCCAGTCGTCGAGCACCCACGCTTCGACCTGGGCGGCGTCGAACTTTGCCTTGTCGTACAGCATCAGGTAGACGCGCAGCGCATCGTAGGCGGCCTTCGGGTTCCTGCCGGCGATCGACTGAGCAAGGACCGCTTCGATGCGCTTCACGATCTGCGGCAGCAGCAGGGTGTCCTCCAGTGCGTCGTAGGTGCGATGGCTTTCGGCGACGATGTCGGGCGGTGTGTACAGGCCGAAGCGCCAGGCGCCGTCCGGGTTCGACAGGTCGAGACCCGGGTACGCGGGGAGGTGGCGCGCTTCGGTCAGCGCATCGGGCACCGCCTCGGGCTTGGGCGCCTTGTATAGCTGGCTGACCCGGGATGCGAGCGCCGCCGTCTTGTGCCCGATCGCGTCGAGATAATCGCCGTTGTTGCTCATGCTGATGCGCAGGCCGATCGCCAGCCACCCGAACAGCAGCAGCGCGAGCGCGTGGCCGATGAGACACAGCGTGCGAGAGCGATATTCCCACCGCAGATTGGGGTGTACCAGATGCGCGTCCGGAAACACGATCTTCGTCAATGGATCGTGGAGGAAGAAGCTCTGGCTGCCTTCGTGCCGCGGCGCGAGCGTGGCCGTGGCCGGCACGCGTCCGATGGCGGCCGCGAGACGCTGCGCCACGGTGCGCGGTTCCGCCGCGATCTCCCCGCCGGTTTGGGCGGCGCTCGTGAAATACACGCCGCGCAGCGTCGAGTGGCGCTGCGTATCGTCATAGCGGGAATCGAGGAACACGCGGTTGATCAGTTCGCCGAGCGTGTGCGTCAGCACGAGGAACTCTTCGGCAAAGGCGGCGAGCCGGCGGCGTCTGAGCGTTTCGTGTTCCTCCAGCAGACGTGCATTGACGCCGGCGGCGAGCCTCGCGGCCAGTTCGCCCAGTTCCTCGGTGCAGCGAGCATGGACGCCCTCGTTTGCAATGGTTTCCTTGCCGTACGGGAGCGTGAAACCCCAGGTCTGGGCACGGCCTTCCGTCGTCAGCGAGCTGAAGTATTCACTGAAGCCCGGCAACCGGTCCATCTTCGTGATCAGCAGATAGACGGGAAAACGGATGCCCAGCTCCGTGCGCAGATCGGCGAGCCGTGCGCGCAATGCGGCGGCTTCGGCAATGCGCGCGTTCTCGTCGACGCTCGTCAGTTCGGCCACGTCGACGGTGAGCAGCGCGCCGTTGATCGGCGCGCGGGGACGGTGCTTGCGCAGCATGCGCAGAAAGCCGAGCCACTCCGCCTGGTCGACGATCTGCCGCCACGTGCTTTCCTCGCCAGGCGGGAAGTCGGCACTTGCCGTGTTTGCCGAGGCCGCAGCGGCAGCGCGGCCTTCACCGGTCGTCTGGCCCTCCGAATGGCGGGCGTGGGGCTTGCCCGCGGATTCGGCGCCGTCCGGATGCCCGGACGAAGCCGGGACGGGCGGTTGCGGCAATGCATGCCGCGAGGTGCCGTGACGCGTGTAATGGCCCGCCGTGTCGATCAGGACCGCGTCGTTGGTCAGCCACCAATCCACGGACCCGCCCTGGTTCGCCAGCCTGGCCGTCGCCCGTTGCATCTGCGCGGCCAGCGGGAACGACAGCCCGGCGTTGAGCAGCGCGCTCGTCTTGCCCGATGCCCCCGAACCGAGCGTGATGAACCACGGCAGTTCGTACAGGTAGCGCTTGCCCTGGAAGAGGCGCCCGAGTCCGCGGGCGCCGGTGCGCATCGCCTTCAGCCGCGCGAGCGCGCCGGCCACCGCCGCATTGACCTTGGCCAGTTGGCCGGCTGCGGGCGACGCCTGCTTCTTGCTGCCGAACTCGATCAGGTTCTTGAGAAAGTCCGCGTCCGTGCGCATCTTCTGCAAGAGCCGGAACGCCAGGTGGATCAGAAATGCCGTGAGGACGACCGCGATCGCAATCACCCGCGCAGATTCCGGTACGAAGGGCGTTGCGTGTCCGAACGCAAGAAGCGGCGACGCATGCCAGATCAGCAGGCACAGCAGCGCCACGAACACGACGCTGGTCGACCAGTCCGCGAGCCACAGCAGCACGCCGGCCAGCAGCAGCGCGATCACGAGGATTCGCATGCCCGCGCCCGCGAGCGGCTTGAGGCCCCCGAACGCGACAAACGGGCCGACGAACCAGATCAGCAGCGCGACGAGCAGCAGCGCGACGAAGGAGAGGAACTGGCGCGACACCAGAAAGGACAGGAACTTGTTCATGTCGAGGTTCCGAATGGTCCGGCGGGGAGTTAGTACGCAACCGTGATTTCGACGCGGCGGTTCAGCGCGCGGCCTTGCACGGTTCCGTTGTCGCCGATCGGGCCCGTGTCGCCCTTGCCGATTGACTCCAGGCGGCTCGCCGGCACGCCTGCGCTCTGGAGCATCTGCATGACCTGAGTCGCGCGCTCCTCGGACAGCGCCTCGTTCGATGCGAACTGACGGCTTTTGATCGGCACGTTGTCGGTGTAGCCCGTCACCGTCACCTTGCCCGGCACCTTGACGATCTCGCCCGCGATCTTCGCGATCAGCGGTCCCATCGCCGAATTCACGGCCGCCGCGCCCGGCGGGAACATCGCATCGCCGCGAAAGGTCACCGAGCCGTGGCCGCTGTCTTCGTCGACGCTGACCGTACCTGCGGCAATCTCGTTCCCGAGCAATGCCTTGAGACGCAGCGCGGGCGGAGCAGGGGGCGGCGTCATGCGGCCGATGTCGGCGATCCGCTGTTGCACGTCGGCGCTGCGGGTCGAGAGCACGTATTTGAAATAGCCGAACAGGCCGAGCAGGATCAGCGACAGCACGACGACCGTGATCCAGACGGGGAAGTCGTAGAACGAGACGCGCCCGCCCCTGGCGTCGGACTGCCAATGCGGCGAAAGGGCGACGGACACCGCGCCGCGTCGAGACGCGATCTCGTTGTGGAGCCGCTGGCGGACGGTCTCGTGCTTGCGCTGGCCGTCGGCTTCGTACCGGTAGCGGCCTTCGAAGCCGAGGCTCAGGAGCCGGTACACGACTTCGAGCAGATCGAGGTGTTCCTGCGGCGAGCTCATGAGTCGTCCGATCAGCAGATAGACCTTGTCGCCGCCCTGCCGGTCCTCGTGAAACGAGGTGGCGAGCCCTTCGCTGATCCAGGTGCCGAGGCTGCTTTCGCCCGACCTGGCCCACGAGGTTTGCATGGCCGCTTCGTCGAGCGCCGTGCAAAGGCAGTAGCGCGCGCCGAGCATGTGATCGCGGCGGATGTTCGCCTGATCGCAGAGCCGCTGGAACAGGCGCACTTCCTGTTCGAGCAGCAGGCGCAACTGCTGGATGCCTTCGCGATCGAGCTGGTCGGGCATGTCGGCCAACGCCCGCAGCAGAGGCCGGGCCGCTTCCAGCAGCGGGTTCGGCGCGGCCTTGATCGCGGCGAGGCGGGCAGCGGGCGACTCCGCGGCCGGGGCGCGCGTGGTGCCGCCGCGCTGCGCAAACGGCGTCACGGCGAGATCGATCGGTTCCGGTGCGGCCCTATCCGGACGATGCACGGCTTCTGAGGTCACTGGTATTCCCCGGTTCGTTTCATTCATCCAAGCGACCGGCGCACGCAGTCCGGTCGCGCTTCGTACATGCCGTTATCCTCGAATGCCCCACAGCTCGAGCTTCAGCGACGGAAATTCGCCCGCGACGTGCAACGCGAGCCCGCCGTGACGCGAGACTTCTTCCCACAACGGTCCGGTTCGCGTGAGTTCGTAATAGACGTAGCCCGCGTTGAACGGAATCTGCCGCGGCGGCACCGGCAGCGCCTGCAGCGCGATGCCGGACAGATGGCTGCGCACCAGGTCCGGGAGGCGCTCGGACGGCCCCGCCTTCGCCTGCGCGGCAAACTGCTGCTGCAGGATGTCGGGCGGCATCTGCGCGTGCACCGCGAGTACGACCGCGCTGAAGCCCTGCATGTCGGCCGGGTCGACCACGGCATTGAGCATTCCGTGTCCCTGATCGGTGAGCACGATGCTTTGCGCGCTGCGCACGAGCACGGCGTTGAGCAGCCGATGTGCATCGTCGACGACGGGCTTCAGGCACAGGTGCGGCGCGACGTGCTGATATGGCGGATGCGTGTCGAGCGGCCGGCGCGTGTCGGTCCGCACATAGGTCGACAGCTCGCCCGCCATGCAGACGAGCAGCGCATACAGCTCGGCGGGCGAGGTGGTCGGCACCCGCTGCAGATGCTGCAGAAGCGGCTCGTAGCGGTTGAGCGTTTGCAGCAGCAGGTAGTCGGACACTTCGGCCGTCGAGCCGGCCTTGCCGTCCGCGCCCGTCAGGCGTTCGGCGAGTGCGTTCGCGCGCAGGTGCGTGAGGTCGTGGATCTTCGCGAGCCAGCTCGCGAGCGTATCGCTCGCGCCGTAGCCGACCACGGGCGGAATCAGCGTGTCGTCGAGCTCGATGCTGGCGTCGGCGCGGATCGTCTTCACGCGCGTCAGCGCAAGGCCGATCCACGCGTCCGTCAGCTCCTTCTCCGGAACCAGCCGCAGACGCAGGTTCGATAGCTGAACGGTCTTCGGCCCTTGCCCGATCGAGTTCGTATCGCGCAGGTCGGTATCGAACACGACGTAGCGGGCGAGCGACTCGGCGGCATCGTCGAACGCGGTTTCCTCTCCGTTCGGCACGCGGATCGGCACCGCGAGATAGATCAACTGGTCCAGATGCTCGGGCCGGATCGTGAGCGGCGCGGGCGGGGGCGTGCTGCCCGGCGCGTCGAACGGCGTGCCGTCGGCGAATACGCCGCTGGCCGATTTGACGACTATCTTGCCGAGCGCCGGCGCCTCGGTATCGAGGCTGAAGTGGCTGAAACCGAAGAAAAACGGTGAGAGCGGCGCCGCGCGCTTGTGCGCATAGTGTTCGAGGTAGCGCTCCTGCTGCTGGAACAGTTGCGGGCGCATGAACAGTCCCTCGCTCCAGACGACCTTGTTATGCCAGCTCATGGTTTCGTTCCGCCGTTCATGTCATTTTCCGGTTTCGGTGACCTTGATCGCATGGGTGTCCAGATCGATGGTCAGTTTCAGCTTCGGCGACGAGAAGCGGTACCAGGCCGCATCCGGCGCGGGCGGCAGCCGGTAGACCGCGCGCCAGACCGCGTTCGGCAAATCGCGGTAGGCCGCGACGATGCCGATTGCGGTCGTCGCCGGATCGGCGTTGCGCCGGATCGTCCGGCGCTCGCCCGGGCGAAGCAGGAACCGGTCGCGCGTCACGAGATCGTCGGCCAGCACGGTCTTCTCGTTGTCCTGCAGCGTGAAGAAGTCGGCGGCGTTGAATGCGCCGTCGGTCTTCAGTTCATAGATGCCGACGACGATCGGCGCGGCTCGGTTTCGATCGTCCGGATTGACGGTAGGCGCGGCGTTCACGATCAGGTCGAGACGGATCGGTTCCTTCGGCTTGGGGGGGCCGCTCGCACATGCGGCGAACATCAGCGCGAACGCGACGACGGTAACGGGAGTGGGCGGGCGCATTCAGGTGTACGGTGCAGGAGGGATTCGATCGAAGGCGGGCGCTGCCCGGCGGGCGTCGTCGACGTTCGCCGGGCTCGCGACCCCGCCGCTCAAGCTTCCTTGTTGCCCTTGATGTCGAAGCTGGTCGTGACGGCCCCGCCGCTGCCGCCCTGCGCGTTCTGCACGACATACTCCTGCTTGACCTTCGCGAACGACAGCGACACCGTTTCGCGGCTGCGCTCCGCATCTGTCCTGCTGCCGGACGGCTTCACCCGCGTGACGATCACGTCGCTCATCGTGAGCTTCAGGTACTCGAGCGGGTTGCCGCCGGCCTTGCGCATGACGAGCACGGCCTGGTCGACGTGCTTGCCGGTCAGCGCGTACTTCATCAGATTCGGGCTGGCGCGGTCGATCGCATGTTCGAACGTGAGGTCCTTGACGCTCGCCTTGCCGGCGCCGCCGCCGCTGCCGGCGTGCATCGTGGATGCCTGCTCGATTTCCCAGTCCCAGTTCAGGACTTCGATTTCGTCCTTGTGACTGTCGTCGAGCGATTCGCCGTTGATGCCGTCGATCTTCAAAAAAATATCCTGAGCCATGTCGTTGCTCTCTCATGTGGATGACAAAAACAGCCGGTTTCGCGGCGCGCCGCGCGCGGTCAGCCCGCGACGAGTCCGCGATATGTCCGCGAAACCGGCCAGCCAGGGATGCCGGCCCGCAATCGCTCAGGCGGCTTCCTTGATCGACGGCAGCTTCGCAACCAGCCGCAGCGACACGGTCAGGCCTTCGAGCTGGAAGTGCGGCCGCAGGAAGAATTTCGCCTTGTAGTAGCCGGGGTTGCCTTCCGCTTCCTCGACGACCACTTCGGCGGCCGCGAGCGGTCGGCGCGCCTTCGTGTCCTGCGACGAGTTCGCCGGGTCCGCATCGACGTAGTTCATGATCCATTCGTTCAGCCAGCGCTGCATGTCCTCACGCTCCTTGAACGCGCCGACCTTGTCGCGCACGATGCACTTCAGGTAGTGCGCGAAGCGCGAGCACGCGAAGAGATAGGGCAGGCGCGCCGACAGGTTGGCGTTGGCGGTTGCGTCGGCATCGTCGTATTCAGCCGGCTTGTGCAGCGACTGCGCGCCGATGAAGGTCGCATGGCCGGTGTTCTTGCGGTGAACGAGCGGAATGAAGCCGTTCTTCGAGAGCTCGGCCTCGCGACGGTCGGAAATCGCGATCTCGGTCGGGCATTTCATGTCGACGCCGCCGTCGTCGGTCGGGAACGTGTGGCACGGCAGGTTCTCGACCGTGCCGCCGGACTCGACGCCGCGGATCAGCGAGCACCAGCCGTACTGCCTGAACGACCGGTTGATGTTCACGCCCATCGCATAGGCGGCGTTCGTCCACGCATAGCGGCGGTGATCGGCGCCGTTCGTGTCTTCCTCGAAATCGAACTCGTCGACCGGATTGGTCTGCACGCCGTACGGCAGGCGCGACAGGAAGCGCGGCATCGCGAGGCCGATGTAGCGCGCATCGTCCGTGTTGCGCAGCGAATTCCACGACGCGTATTCGAGGTTCTGCGTGAAGATCTTCGTGAGATCGCGCGGATTCGCGAGCTCCTGCCACGATTCCATCTGCAGCACCGACGGCGACGCGCCGGAAATGAACGGCGTGTGCGCGGACGCGGCCACCTTCGCGATCGAGCCGAGCAGGTCGACGTCCGGCGGCGTGTGGTCGAAGTAGTAATCGGCCATCAGGCAGCCGTACGGCTCGCCGCCGAGCTGGCCGTATTCCTCTTCGTAGATCTGCTTGAAGAGCGGGCTCTGGTCCCACGCCAGGCCCTTGTAGCGTCGCATGGTGCGGCGCAGCTCTTCTTTCGAGATGTCGATGAAGCGGATCTTCAGGCGCTCGTCGGTTTCGGTGTTCGACACCATGTGGTGCAATCCGCGCCACGCCGACTCGATCTTCTGAAAATCCTCGTGATGGAGGATCAGATTGATCTGCTCGGAGAGCTTGTGATCGATCTGCGCGATGATGGCGGCGATGCTCTTGTAGGCATCGTCGCTGATCTTGGCGGACTGCTGCAGCGCCTGTTCGGCGAGCGTGCGGACTGCGTACTCGACGGCTTCGCGGGCCTGTTCGGTCTTCGGCTTGAACTCGTGCGTGAGTAGACGCGCGAAGTCCGATGCCGGTTGCGCTTCGGCGACAGGCGTCTGCGTTTGCGGTTTTTTCATGATTCGCTCCTCGGGGTTAGCCTGTTCGACCGATCAGATTGCGTCGTCCTCGCGACCCGCGGCATCCTCGGTGCCCGGTTCGCTCGTGAGCTGGGGTTTCGGTGCGGACGCGAGCGACTGGAGCAGCGCCTGGTCCTGCAGCAACTGGTTCACGAGCGCTTCGGCGCCCGACTTGCCGTCCATGTAGGTCTGCAGGTTCGCGAGCTGCGTGCGCGCCTCGAGCAGCTGCCGCAGCGGTTCCACCTTGCGCGCGATCGCGGCCGGCGAGAAGTCCTCGATGCTTTCGAAGGTCATGTCGACCATCAGTTGCCCGTCGTCCGTCAACGTGTTCTGGACGGCAAACGCGGCGCGCGGCTTGATGGCCTTCATGCGCTCGTCGAAGTTGTCGATGTCGATATCGAGAAAGCGGCGGTCGGCCACTGCCGGCAGCGGCGTCACCGGCTTGCCGGACAGATCGGCGAGCACGCCCATGACGAACGGCAGTTCGACCTTCTTTTCCGAGCCGTAGACTTCGACGTCGTACTCGATCTGCACGCGTGGCGCGCGATTGCGCGCGATGAATTTTTGAGAGCTGCTGGATGCGGACATGCGTGACTCCATGGACGAGGGAAGGGATAGCAGGGTTAGTTCGCCTGCTCGACGAAAAGCGGCGCGGTTGGGGACGTCGCCGGGGATGTGGCGCGGTCCGCGTAACCGGGGTGGAAGGCGAGTGCCTCCAGCGCGGGCGCGGCCGGGTCCGCCACGTCGACGTCGATGCGCGCGAGCGCTTCTTTCGATCCGAACGCGTCGAGCCACAGCGCGGAGAGGCGCGGCAGCACGTGCTGCTCGATGAAGCCGATCAGCAGCCGGGCGCCGGTTTCCTGCACGAGGCACCGCCCGACGATGTAGTCGACGACCGCGTCGTCATACGCAAGGGCGATCCGATGGTTGTCGGCCATGCGCGTGACGACGCGATCCAGATGCAGGCGCACGATGCGCGAGAGCGCGCCTTGTTCGAGCGGCCGGTATGGCACGACGGTGACGCGCCCCAGAAACGCGGCGGGGAAGACCTTCAGCAGCTCGGGCATGAGCGCGTCGCGAAGGCCGGCGGCGTCCGGCGCGAGCGACGCGTCGGCGCACAGGCTCGCGCTCAGATCCGAACCGACGTTGCTCGTGAGCAGGATCGTGGTGTTGCGGAAATCGATGTAGCGGCCGTCGCCGTCTTCCATGTAACCCTTGTCGAACACCTGGAAGAACATTTCGTGCACGTCGCGATGCCCTTTCTCGATCTCGTCGAGCAGCACGACCGAGTAGGGGCGGCGCCGCACCGCCTCGGTCAGCACGCCGCCCTCGCCATAGCCGACGTAGCCGGGCGGGGCGCCTTTCAGGCCGGATACGGTGTGGGCTTCCTGATACTCGCTCATGTTGATCGTGATCAGGTTCTGTTCGCCGCCGTACAGCGCTTCGGCAAGGGCGAGCGCGGTTTCGGTCTTGCCCACGCCCGACGGCCCCGCCAGGAGGAACACGCCGAGCGGTTTTTTCGGATCGATCAGACCCGCGCGCGCGGTCTGCACGCGCTCGCCGATCTGGCGCAGCGCATCGGGCTGGCCGATCACGCGCGCTTCGAGGGTGGCGGGCAGCGTTCGCACGGCGGTGACTTCGTCGGTCACCATCCGGCCGACCGGAATGCCGGTCCAGTCGGCGACGATTTCCGCGACGATCGCCTCGTTGACTTCCGGGAACACGAGCGGCGTGTCGCCTTGCGATGCGGCGAGCACACGCTCGAGTTCGCGCAGCGCCGTGTTGGACGTGGCGTCCGGCGTGTCTGTCGCCGGCTCCGGATCCCCGGCCAGCGCCGCTTCGCGCGCGGCGAGCAGCGCCTGCGCCGCGTCGGCCTGCGCCTTCCAGCGTGCGTCGACGGCCGCTTCCTCGGCCGATAGCGCCGCGATGCGCTCGCGGGCGGCGGCGACGGACCGGCCGGCCGCGAGGCCGATGCGCGCCTCCTGCCGAAGCAGGTCGAGTTCGATGCGCGCCGCTTGCAGACGCTGGCGGACGTCCTGCAGTTCGCGCGGCGCGGCATGCTGCGAGAGCGCCACGCGCGCGCAGGCGGTGTCGAGCAGGCTGATCGCCTTGTCCGGCAACTGGCGCGACGGGATATATCGATGCGAGAGCTTCACCGCGGCGCGGATCGCTTCGTCGCGCACCGCGACACCGTGATGCCGCGAGAACATCTGCGCGAGGCCGCGCACCATATGGACCGCCGCCGGTTCCTCCGGCTCCGGCACCTGCAGCACCTGAAACCGGCGGGTCAACGCGGGGTCCTTCTCGATGTGCCGTTTGTACTCGGACCACGTGGTCGCGCCGATCGTGCGGATCGTGCCGCGCGCGAGCGCGGGTTTGAGCAGGTTCGCGGCGTCTCCGGTGCCGGCCTGGCCGCCGGCGCCGATCAGCGTGTGGACCTCGTCGACGAACAGGATGACCGGCGCGGCGGACTTCGCGGCGGTTTCGAGCACCCCTTTCAGGCGCGCCTCGAATTCGCCCTTCATGCTCGCGCCGGCGAGCAGTGCGCCGACATCGAGGCTCATCAGCCGTACCTCGGCGAGCTTCGGCGGCACGTCGCCTGTTGCGATCGCCCGCGCCAGGCCTTCCACGACGGCCGTCTTGCCTACGCCCGCTTCGCCCGTGAGCAGGGGATTGTTCTGACGGCGCCGCAGCAGGACGTCGATCATCGTGCGGATTTCCCGCTCCCGGCCGACGACAGGGTCGATGCCGCCGTTGCGCGCGCGGGCGGTCAGGTCCGTGCAGTACTGTTCGAGGGGCGAGCCCTTCGATGCCGGAGGCATCGCATTGGATACCTCGCCGGGCGTAGCGGGGGAGAAATCGCTGTTGTCGTAGGGCGCGTCGGCGGCTTCCGGGGAGCCTTCGATCCACGCGGGCAGCGCGTCATCGATTCCGTCCGGAGCAATCCTGCCGAAGGCCGGCGAAATGGACAGCAGCACGCGTCGCAGGTCCGGCGTATGCACGAGCGCTGCCACGAGCCACGCGCCGCGGATGCGGCGGTCGTCGAAGCGCAGCGTCGCCAGCACCCATGCGCGCTCGATCGCCGTTTCGATGTGATGCGAAAAATCGCTGATCGAACTCGCCCCGACGGGTAGCGCCGCGAGCGCGCGCGCCATGTCGCGATCCAGTGTGTCGCGATCGATTCCGGCGCACCTGACGATGCGATGGAGGTCCGAGTCGGCCTGCTGCAGCAACTGATGCAGCCAGTGGACCAGCTCGACATACGGGTTGCCGCGCAGCTTGCAAAAAGCCGTAGCCGACTCGATTCCCCTGAAGAGCGTGCCCCCGAGCTTGCCAAACAGCGCCTGACGCGAAATCGTCATGAACAGCCCCTTTCTTTTGCTTACCTTGTCGTTCTTTTTATTGCGGAGGGGGCAGGTCGTTTCGCATGTTGTCTAAATGTTTTATGCGTCATTTGAAAATCGGTTGATTGCATTGAATCGACTGCCCTTGATCGAATTATTTTTGTGGGGTCGATCATTCGTCAACTACCATAAATCGTTGGCCTGTTTTATAAAGCGAAATGGTAGATGGTTATATAAGGCGAACGGAAACTGTTAAAAATTGCAAAGTCGATCCTGCTGGTTATGGACAGCGGCAATCGTCAGGCGCACACTGTTTTTGCACTTGCGTCGGGCAGTATGTGGCTCGTAGTGAAAATGGAGCTGCGGTCATTGGTTTTTTTGAGATTGGATTGATTAATTAGCCGAAGGCTCGCGTGCGGCATGTCTGGTTTGTGAAAATCGGTTGACGTATTAAATCCGTTTCGACGGATGGAAAATTAGAATGGATGTCAGCGCCGCTTTTTAATTGAGCCTCGCAATTGATCGGATTCCCTATGCGCACTTTCAAACTGTTTCGCCGTGGCGAGCCGGATATGAAATACGCCGAAGCGATGCCGCAGCGCGCCGACGCTTCGCCCGCGGCTGCCTGCGACGCGGACGCGCCGGTCATGGAAACGCTGCTGACCGGCTCGCCGGAAGATGGCTTGCGTGACGCGATCCGCGACGGCAACGCGGTGTTCGGCCTCATCGGCACGGCGATTTCGGCGGAAACGTTCGCTCGCCGGCAGGGTGAACCCGCAACGGATGTTGCGACGGCGGCCGGCAGCCCGGTCCAGGCGCGGGATCTGATGCAGTCGCTGTACGAGCAGTACTGCGGCGCGCTTGACGATCCGCAGGCGTCGCTCGCGAGTGACTGGCCGGCTCAAACGGCGATCGTGCGCAGGCCGCCGCCCGATCAGCGGGGCGACCGGCGCAAGGGGATTGAGGAGGCCGAGGAGGCGGATTCGATCGACGCTCTCGTGTCCGGCTCGCCCGTCTTCGACGAAGTCTTCGGCTTGCTCAAGCCGGGCGATGCGCCCGATCCGGCGGCGATGGAGCCGATTCCGGAGGTCCTGCGGCTTTTTGCGCCGGCCGAATACCACGCGGCGATGGCGCGCCGGCCGGGTAGTCTGCCGCCTGCACTTGCCCGGCGGGAACACCAGACGCTTGCCATCGATAGTCCGCTGTCGGCGTCGGGTTCGACGTCGAACCACGACGCGCCATGACGATGCCGATTCCCTCCGATTCGTTCTCCGCCGCCGAGGCCGGTCCGTCGCGCGATCTGCCGCTCGAGGCGAGGCTGGCGAGCCTGGAGACGATAGTCCGGGCGCAGCCCGCGGTCGCGGAACACCGCTGGTCGCTCTTTCAGCTGCTTTGCGCAATGGGGCAATGGGAGCGCGCGGTTCAGCAGTTGCAGGTCCATGCGCAGCTCGCTCCGCAGGACGCGCAGACAGCCCAGGCATACCGCGATCTGATTCGCGCCGAGCGCTGGCGCGCCGGCGTGGCGGCCGGACAGGCGCGGCCCGGATTCGTGTTCGACGCGCCGCAGTGGGCCGGTGGTTTGCTGGAGGCGCTGCGCCTCGCGTCGATCGGCAGGCACGACGAGGCCGACCGCGTGCGGGAGCATGCACTCGATCAGGCGCCGCTCGTCGCGGCGCGCATCCCGCACGCGCTGTTTGACTGGATCGCCGACAGCGATTCGCGGTTCGGACCGGTTTGCGAGATCGTGACCGCCGGGCATTATCGCTGGCTGCCGTTTTCGGACATTTGCGCGTGGCACGTCGCGCGTCCGGCCAAGCTGCTCGATCTCGTATGGGCGCCCTGCGCGCTGAAGCTCGTCGACGGCAGCCCGATGCGGGGGTTCATGCCGGCGCGCTATCCGGGTTCGGAAGGCGGGCGGACGGGCGCCGGGCCATGCGCGCGCGAGGAAATCGACGCGCTGCGCCTGGGCCGCAGGACGGTATGGCGCGAGGTCGGCCGTACCGGCGTGATCGCGCTTGGCCGGAAGACCTGGTCGACGAGCGCGGGCGACTTCGGCCTGTTCGAACTGGAAACCTGCGAGTTCGGCGAGAAAGCGCTCGCGACCGACGCGATCGGCCGCGCAACGCATGAACCGGCATCATGCGAGGGGGACACCGATGGGCATGAATAAGAAGGGCGTGCCGGTGCAGGACAAGCGCAGCGACAGGCGCGCGGGCGACGATGGCGTGGCGACGCCGCGCCGCGCGAACACGCATCTGCTGCCCACGCTGCTCGACCGCCTGCGCGACGACGCGCCCCAGCGCCAGACGGAAGCGCCCGGCGAATACGCGGTGACGCGCATGCAGATGCGCGGCATCGTCCAGCGGGACCTTGCGTTTTTGCTCAATACGATGAGCATCGAGGAGCACATCGACCGGGAGCGATATCCGGAAGCGGCGGCGTCGACCGTCAACTTCGGCATGCCGCCGCTCGCCGGCGCGTTCATGGCCTCACGCAAGTGGGCCGAGATCGAGCGGATCATCCGCCGGGTGATTCGCGACTTCGAGCCGAGACTGATCGCGGAAACGCTCGTCGTCGCGCCATCGAAGGACACCGAGGCCAGTGAACGCGCCAACGTGCTGTCGTTCGAGGTGCGAGGGATGATCCGCATGGACCCCTATCCGCTCGAATTCATGGTCCAGAGCTCGCTCGATCTGGAAACGAGCCAGGTGAACATCACCGGCATGCGCGCGAGCTGACGCGCGGGCCGACAAACGGGAATGCACAGTGGACCCGCGACTGCTCGACTACTACAACCAGGAACTGATCTATATGCGCGAGCTTGCCGCCGAGTTCGCGCAGGCACACCCGAAGATCGCGCGGCGCCTTGGCATGCAGGCGGGCGAAGTGGCCGACCCGTACGTCGAACGGCTGATCGAGTCGTTCTGCTTCATGGCCGCGCGCATGCAGCTCAAGCTCGACGCGGAGTTCCCGCGCTTCACGGGCCGGCTGCTGGAGGTGCTGTATCCGAACTACGTGGCGCCCACGCCGTCGATGGCGGTCGCGCGCCTCTATCCGAGCCGCACGGAAGGCAATCTCGCGGACGGGTTCCGCATCGCGCGCGGCACCGCCTTCACCGCGCGCGTGCCGGCCGGCGAGAAGACCGCCTGCCAGTTCCGCAGCGGCCAGGATGTGACGCTCTATCCGCTGGAGATCGCCGAGGCGCGGCTGACGGGCATTCCGCCCGACATCCCCGCGCTCGACCGCTATGTGCCGGCCAGCACGCAGGTGCGCGGCGCGCTGCGCCTGCGGCTGCGCACGACCGGCAACGCCCGCATGGCCGATCTGAAGGGACTGGACCGGCTGCCGCTGTATCTGGCGGGCGACGACCAGGTCGCCTCGCATCTCTTCGAACTGCTGCACGCCGCCGGCGTCGCGACGATCACGGGGGCGCCCGGTGAGTTCGCCGCGCCCGGCCAGCCGCTCTCGGCCGTCACGGTCAATGCGGTCGTCCACGAAGGACTCGGCGCCGACCAGAGCCTGCTGCCGCTCACATGGTCGAAGTTCCACGGGCACAACCTGCTGCATGAATACTTCGCCTGTCCAGGGCGGTTCTACTTCTTCGCTTTGACCGGACTCGAGGCAGGATTGCGCCGCGTGACCGGCCAGGAGGTCGAGATCGTCGTGCTGCTCGACCAGTCGACGGAGCGGCTCGCGAACGTCGTCGACGCATCGCGTTTCGCGTTGTTCTGCACGCCGGTGATCAACCTGTTTCCGCGCCACACGGACCGGATCGAACTGTCGTCGGGACAGACGGAGTTCCGCCTGGTGCCGGCTCGCCTGGCGCCGCTCGACTACGAGGTGTTTTCGGTGGAGGCGATGTACGGACAGGTCGCGGCCACTTCCGCCGAACTCGAGTTCCGGCCGCTGTACCAGACGCTGAACAACGACGAGCACAATCATGGCCGATATTTCTCGACACGGCGCGAGCGCAGGCTCGTGTCGGAATCGGCGCGTCGCTACGGCACGCGTACGCCCTATGTCGGCACGGAGACGTTCGTGTCGCTCGTCGACCAGAACGAGGCGCCCTATAGCGAGGACATTCGCTACCTGTCGGTCGATGCGCTGGTGACGAACCGCGATCTGCCGAGCCTCGTGCCGCGCGACGGCGTTCGCGACCTGATGGTGGCCGAATCCGCGCCGCTCGAAAGCGTCGGACTGATCCGCGCACCGAGCGTGCCGAAGGCGCCGTATGCGGAGCGCGAGACGGCCTGGCGGCTGATTCGCCAGTTGAATTTCAATTACCTGCCGCTCGACGAACTCGATCACCGTGCCGGCGGCCAGGGATTGCGCGATCTGCTGCGGCTTTTCCTGACGGGCGACGAGGCCGACAACCGGCGGCAAATCGAGAGTCTCGTCGGCGTGAAGACGCGGCCGGTGACGCGGAAGCTGCCGGGTGCGGGCCCGCTCGTCTTCGGGCGCGGCGTCGAATGCTCGCTGACCGTCGACGAGCCGGGGTTTTCCGGGGTCAGCCCGTACCTGTTCGGCGTGGTGCTCGAACATTATCTGGCGCGGCACGTATCGATCAACGTCTTCACGCAGACCGAGCTGCATTCGATACAGCGCGGCCGCATCGCACGCTGGCCGGTGCGCATGGGCGCGCGGGGGGGAGCCTGATGGCGCACGTCATGCTCGAGTCCGTCGTGCGCGAAACGGCGCTTTCGTCGCAGTTGCTCGAGCGATTGCGGACCGAACCGTGGCGCTACAGTTTTCTGACGCTCTTGCGGCGCATCGGCGCGGATCCACGCATCGATCCGGTCGGCACTGCCAGGCGCCCGCAGGCGGAGCCGTTTCGACTCGGACAGCAGCCGAGCCTCGCCTTCGCGCCGCGCGAGATCGCGAGCGTCGGCGAGGCGGGCGGGCGGGTCAAGGTGCGCCTGTTCGGTCTGGGCATGCTGGGGCCGAACGGGCCGTTGCCCATCCACGTGACGGAGATCGCGCGCGATCGCGAGGAGAGTCGGCGCGACGCGACGCTCGGCCATTTCCTCGACATTTTCCACCATCGCTATCTGACGCTGCTGTATCGCGCATGGGCGTCGGCGCAGGCGGCCGCGGGTCTCGACAGGCCGGGCGACGAACGGTTTTCCTTCTATATCGCAAGTCTCACCGGTCAGGACACCGACGAGATCGGCCGCCGTCCGCTGCCCGCGCATGCGCGTCTGTCGGCGTCCCCGCATCTGGTGCGCGAGGCTCGCAATCCGGATGGCCTGCGCATGACGCTCGCGCGGTACTTCGGCGTGCCGGTGACGATCGAGGAAAACGTGTTTCACTGGATTCAGGTGGACCCGCTCGAGCACAGCTATCTCGGCAAGCCGGGTGCTTCGTCGACCATGGCCGAAGGTGCGATGCTCGGCGAGCTGGTGCCGGACCGGCAGCACAAATTCCGCATCGTCGTCGGGCCGCTCGATATCGACGCCTACCTGCGCTTCACGCCCCAGGGCGAAGACTTGCCGCGGCTCGTCGAATGGGTGAGGGCGTTTGTCGGCTACGAGTTCGAATGGGAGCTGGAACTGCGCATCAAGCCGAACGGCGCGCCGCCGGCGGTGATGGGCGGGACTCAGCAGCTCGGCTGGTCGGGGTGGCTGGGCCGTTCGCCTTCGGGGGAGCCCGTCACGGGCATGCGTTTCGAACCCGAGCGGTATGCGGACCGATTCGTTCACGATGCCGGCCGATCCGCCCGGTCACTTGGCGTATGAGGGGAGCCGATGAGCGACAACAAAAAACACGCGGGCAAATCCGCGTCCGCCCGGACGCCCAAGACTCACGACTGGCTGGCGCCGGTCGATCCGGCCGCTCCGTGCGGGGCGGATCCTGAATACGATCCCGAATTCGTCGTGCTGGCGGCGAAGGCCGCCCCGCGGGCGGAAGCCCAATATGGCGATTTCGTCGGATCGCCGGAGCCCGTGAACTGGAGCGACGTCGATCGCGACTGCCGGCGGCTGATGATGCGCAGCAAGGACATGCGCCTCGCGGTTCTGTTCACCCGGTGCCGCACCCGGCTCGCCGGGGCGACGGGACTCGCGGAAGGCGCCGGCCTGCTTGCCGCATGGCTCGCCGCGTTTCCGGATGCGATTCACCCGCAGCCCGACGTCGACGCGGATCGTGATGCGGCGCTGGAGATCCGGAAGAATGCGCTGCAGGCGCTGACCGACGCCGACGGCCTGCTGGCGGACGTGCGGGAGATCGCATTGACCCGGTCGTCCGCGATTCGCCTGCAGGTGCGCGACGTGGAGCGTGCGTTTGCGCAGCCGCGCCCGGGCGACGCGCTTGCGCCGGAGTCGGTCGCGCACCAGCTCGACGAACTGCAAGCGCAGCAGCCGGCCATCCTCGCGGGCTTCGACGAAGCGCTCGCGAGCGTCGGTGCGATCGATGCATGGAGTCGCGAGCACCTCGGTGAATATGCGCCCGACTTGTCGGCGCTCGCAGCGCTGCTTCGGCATGTCGCGAGTCGGAGCGCGCGCTCGGTCGGCGCGGACCCGGCGGACGCGCCCGCCGATGCCCCCGCCGACGCGCCGTTGACGCGGAAGGGGAGACGCACGCAGGCGGACGAATCGTCGCCGGCGCTTGACAGAGGCGCTGCGGCGCCGGTTGCGGCGGCGATCGGACGCGGTGCGATCGCGACGCCGGCCGATCGTCACGCCGCACGCGAGTTGATCCGGCAGGCGCGCGAATGGTTCGAGCAGCATGAGCCGAGCAGCCCGATTCCGGTGCTGCTCAGGCGTGCCGAGTATTTCGTGGGAAAGCGTTATGCGGATGTGGTGCAGGCGATCCCGGTCGAACTGCTTGCGCAGTGGGGCGGCGACGAGTCCTGATCGCGCGTGGGCGCGACGGACGCAGGACGAGGCGATTCACCGATCGATAGCGTTTCTGGAGGGTTTCAGTCATGCCGAATTTTCCCGCCGCTCGTACCGTCATGGTGAGCGGCCCCGCATTGCCGGTGTCGCCCGTCGGCGAGCCAGCGCTTCAACTGAGTGCCGTCCACGGCAATGAGACGTTGTCGGAGATCTACGCATATACGTTGGACTGCCTGACGCCGCCGGACCTGACGCTGCCGGACGAACAGGCCGCCAACCTCGACCTGAAGGCGATGATCGGCAAGGAGCTGACCGTGACCGTCCAGCTCGAGGGAATGGGCGCGTTCGTGCCCGGCATGCCTGGGCTGTCCGGCGCGGCCAATATCGGCGAAGGCAAGCGCGAGATCAGCGGCATCGTGACGGGCGCGAGCTTCGAAGGCCAGTTGAACCGGCAGTGCCGATACCGGCTCACGATGCAGCCGTGGATCTATCTCGCCGACCAGCGCTCGGACTATCGGATTTTCCAGAACAGGACCGTGGAAGAGATCGTCGACGAAGTGCTGAATGCGTACTCGTACTCGTACGACAAGCGGCTGAGCGGCCGGTATCCGAAGATGCCCTACCAGGTGCAGTACGGGGAGACGGATTTCGCATTCATCCAGCGGCTGATGCAGGAGCATGGCATCTACTGGTTCTTCGAGCACTCGAACAAGGTGCACCGGATGGTGCTCGTGGATCATCTGGGCGCGCACAAGCCGGTGGAGAGCGCCGCGTACCGCACGCTGCGGTACTACCCGCCCGGACACAAGATCGATATGGAATATATCGACGCGTTCAATACGGCGGAGCGCATCCAGCCTGGCCGCTGGACCACGAGCGATTTCGATTTCGAGCATCCGAAGGCGCGCCTCGGTGTCGAGAACGCGCTGCCGCAGGACACCGCGCACAACGGGCTCGAACGATACGAATGGCCGGGCGACTACACGGATCCGGCGCTCGGCGAGCACTTTGCCCGGGTGCGGATGGAGGAAGTGCGCGCGCAAGGCGAGCGCGCGTCGGGCGGCGGCAATGTGCGCGACGTCGTGTGCGGCACGACGTTTACGCTGGAAGGCCATCCGCACGCCGGCGCGAACCGGGAGTACCTGGTGCTCGGCGCGTCGTTCACGGCCACCGAAACGGAGGGGGCGGCGGGCCCGGGCGAATACCGGATCAGCACGTCGTTTGCCGTGCAGCCCGCCACCACGGTGTTCCGGCCGCCGCGCACGGTGCGCAGGCCGCGCACGCGCGGGCCGCAGACGGCGGTCGTGACCGGTCCGCCCGGGCAGGAAATCTGGACGGATCAGTACGGGCGGGTCAAGCTGAAATTTCACTGGGACCGCTCACCCGTTCGCGACCAGAATTCGTCGTGCTGGGTACGGGTGTCGTATGCATGGGCGGGGAACAGCTACGGCGGCATCAACATTCCGCGGGTGGGTTCGGAAGTGATCGTCGATTTCGAGAACGGCGATCCGGACCGGCCCATCGTGACGGGGCAGGTGTACAACGCGTTGCACATGCCGCCGTGGGCGCTGCCGGACAATGCGACGCAAAGCGGGATGCTGAGTCGCACGCCGGCCGGCAGCGGCGAGAACGCCAACATGCTGCGCTTCGAGGACAAGGCCGGTGAGGAGCAGGTCAAGCTGCATGCGGAGCGCAATTACGACGTGTCGGTCGAGCGGGACTCGACGATCACGGTCGGGCGCAAGCATCTGACGCTGGTGGGGCTGGATTTGCCGCCGGTGCCGTCTACACGGTCGCCGCTGGATCGATTGATCGAGGTGTTGCGACTGGGCGGCGCGCCGCGTCCCGCTTCTCCGGCGCAACAGCCGGCGGCTCAGCAACAGCAACAGCAACAGCAGCGGCAACAGCAACAGCAGCGGCAACAGCAACAGCAGCGGCAACAGCAACAGCAGCGGCAACAGCAACAGCAACAGCAGCAGCGGCGGCAACAGCAACCCTATCAACAACTGAAACGACAGCGTCAGTTGCAACGCGCCGGCGCGTTTCAGGCGCTTGCCGCGAACGTGACGAAAGCGCTGCAGGACATCGTGGCCGTGCTCACCAACCCGTCCGCAACCGCATCGGTGAGTACCGTGCAAGGTGCGTCGACGGCCGTGGTGTTCGGCGACTCGACCGGCGTGAACGTCGGGCACACCGTGACGGTCACCAGTGGAAACGCCAGTAGGCAAGTCAACGGAACGAATTCCTTGAAATCCCCGAACAACGTCTCGTTGTTCGCTACGAATACTAGCCTCAATGGGGAGAGTGTCACTACGACAGGATTGAGCGTTGCGACGACTGGCGCGAGTATCGCGACGACTGGAATGAGCGTCAGCAATACGGGGATAGCGGTCAGCCAAAAAAAGTGCAATGTAAGGAATATCGCGGGAATTGACATAACATTTTGACCGCAGCTTCTTGCAAGCATCAGGTTGTCAAATGAAGATCATCAAACCATTCAGGATCAGTCCGTTGACCCGCCTCTATCGGATGCATGGAGAGGAACACCTTGGCGTTGCAGCGCTCATGGCCGCGACACTGGGCGACGATCCGCGACTGCTGACGGACTCGGAGCTCTGGGAACTGGCCGGCGACGAACTGGGCGGATACACGCTGGACATGGCGCTGCCGAAGGCGTGTCCGGAATTTCTCGTCTCCGGATATGCGTACGGAAAATATGCGGAAGAACCGGGCGGCGGGACATGCGAGGTCGGCATCCATATCGCCGGCATCGAGAAACGGCTGCGGGTATCCGGCGACCGGCAATGGGACGGCATGCGCGCCACCGCGCCGCGGCCTTTCGAGCGATTGGCGCTCGACTGGGCATTCGCATACGGCGGGGCGGGTTGCGAGGACAACCCGAAAGGCCGGGGCGCCGAGATGCAGCAGGGCGCCGTGCGTTATCTGCCGAACATCGAATACGCGCACAGCCCGATGCGCTTCCCGGACGAACGTCCCATGCCGGCGGGCTTCTGCCCGATCGACGCGCAGTGGCCACAGCGCGCCGGCCTGTACGGCGAACTCGACCGGCAATGGCTGGAGGAAGATTGTCCGGGTTTCCCGCGCACGCTCGATCCGCGCTACTTCAACATTGCGCCGGCGGATCAGCAATTGGCCGCGCTTTCCGAATTTCCGGACGGCGCGACCTACGAATTGATGCACCTGCATCCCGAACATGCATGGCTGACCGGACGCCTGCCTGCGCTGCGCGCCAGATCGTTCGTCATCCGTAACGGCAGCGATACGCCGGAAGAAATTCCGATGCGATTGACGACCGCGTGGTTCATTCCGCATCGCGAGCGCGTGGTGATGATCTATCACGGCGTCGCGACCATCCGGCAGTTCGACGCAAGCGACGTCCACACGTTGCTGTTCGGTGCGGATTCGAGCTGGCAGCCGAGGCCGGTCGAGTGGTATCGCCAGGTGATCGAGTGGCGCACGCGACACGAGAAGGCTGCGTTATATGCGCTGCGCGATCGGGATCTTTTGCCCGAGAGCTATTTGTCGTCCGAACTTCCGGCAATGTCCGGCGCGGTTTCGCAAAGCGCGAGACAACGGCTGCTGCGGGATCAGTTGAGCGTATTTCCGAACGCCGGCCAGGCGGAGGCGCCTCGTCTGGATCAACTGGTCGAGTTCGTCGAGCGCCAGGAAGCGTTGGCCGACGAGAAGCGCGCCGGCCTGGAGACAATGCGGCAGGATCTTTCGTCTAACGAAGCGTTTTCGGCGGCAGGGCGGCGTGGTCCGCCGGCCAGTACGGCTCCCCTTGAAGACGACGCTGCACGGGGGAGCCCGGCTTCGACCGATCCGCCGGCCACGCGGCAAACGCCGCACGATGCGGACAAGGACCTTCGTCAGCTGTACTTGCAATCGGCGCAACATCAAGATGCGCCGGCGCGGCTGGACGAGGCCGCGTCGAAGTCACGCCGCGAATTCGTCAACGCGGCCGTCGCGGCAGGACGATCGCTGGAGGGTGTCGACCTGACCGGCGCGGATCTTTCCGGGATGGATCTGCGGGGCGCACGGCTCGCCGACGCGCTGTTCGAAAACGCCGATCTGAGCGGCGCCGATCTGTCGGGCGCGATATTGACCCGCACAGTGCTGGTGCGTGCCAGCCTGAGGCAGACGGCCTTCAGCAACGCGGATTTGACGGGAGCGAACCTCTCTCTGGCGGATTGCGAACAGACGGATTTCTCCGGCGCCAACTTGAGCGATTGCATGCTCGAGCGTGTGAGCCTGCGCCGCTGCCGCTTCAATGGCGGCATCCTGGCGAACACCCGATTCGATGACTGCCGATTCCACGCCATCGATTTCAGTCAGGCCACGTTGCGCGGTCTGATCTTCATCGATCAATCCTTCGAGGACGTAGATTTCTCGGGCGCGACGATCCGCAAGATGCTGCTGATGAATTGCGCGCTCGTCAACGTGCGGTTTTCGGCGGCCAGCATCGAGGGATTCGGGATTCTCGAGGCGCAGGCGCAAGGGCAGCTTCGTTTCGATCGCGCGAACGTGGTCAAGGCGTGCTTTATCCAGCACTGCGACATGAGGCGCGCCAATTTTTCGTTCGCGATCCTGAGAGAAGTCAACTTTCGCGAAACGAATCTGGGAGAGGCCGATTTCAGCGGCGCGCGCATCGGCAACTGCGATTTTACCGACGCCGCCCTGCGGGCCGCCAACTTCCGTGGCGCGAAGGTGGAGGGGAGCGACTTCGTGCGCGCCGATTTCACCGGAGCCGATCTCCGGAGCACCGATCTCATCGCGGCCTGTCTGCGGGGCGCGACACTGGACGGTGCCGATTTGCGCCGGGCCAATCTGTTTCGCGCCAACCTCTCGCAAATCCTGACCGACGCCGATACCCGGTGGGAAGAGGCTTATCTCAACAAGGCGATGCGGTTCCCGCTGGCGGAGGCGCGCACATGAGAGCGAACGCGGAACAGTTGCGCGAGACGATCGGCCATGGTCACGCGGTCAGGGACGTCGTGATCGATTCGGAAAACCTGGACGGGCACGATTTCTCCGGGGGCGTGTTCGAGCACGTTCAATTTATCGACGTGTGCATGAAGCGCGTGCAACTCGTTGAAGCCGTTTTCAACGAATGCCTGTTTCGCGGGGTCGACATGCAGCACGCGGATTTGTCGAAATGCATATTCGAAAAATGCCATTTTGACGACGTTTCCTTTTCGGGAAGCAATCTTCAGGGGTGCACGATGAGCTCGACCCATGCCGTCGGCGCGGACTTTTACGGCGCGCACGCGAATGGCTTCAACTGCGTGAAGAGCGACCTGAGCGATTGCAGGTTTCATGACGCGCGTATCGAGTCCTCGGTGTTCTGCGAGACGCGGTTGGACCGTGCCGATTTCACCGGGGCCATCGTCGGCAAGACGATCTTCTACCAGCTCGATCTGAAACAGACGATTTTTGTCGATGCGACGTTCAATGACGCCGTCTTTGCCGAATCCAGTCTCGCCGGCCAGCGTTTGCGCGGCCAACGGATGCATCGCTGTCAGTTCGCCCGCGCGGATCTGAGCAGTGTCGACTTTACTGCCGCAAGCCTGGCGTACTGCAATTTCCAGGCAGCAAACCTGTCGGGGGCGCGACTGGACGAAATCGACGCGCCGTACGCTATTTTTTTCGAGGCCGAGGTGCGGGACGCCGTTTGCCGCGAGGCCGCGTTGCAGGACAGCATATGGGTTCAGGCGGACGTCAGGAATATCGACTTCACCGGCTCAACGCTGGACCGCGCCGTGCTTCAACATGCGCGATGCAATGGTTCGCGCTTTTCACGGACGAGTCTGAAGGGTTCCGATTTTTCCTACGCAGATCTGACCGAAGCCGCATTTGACGGAGCCGGCTTTGCCCGGACCGCGTTTCATGGCGCGACCGCGCCTGACATGGCGTGGCGCGACCATCCGGGCGCGCTGGATTGCGATCCGGAATTGTCGGATGCTCAAGCGTGGTCGCGGCAAAGGGATGAACGCGACCAGCGTAACCGCGATTGAGTGCTGGACGGATGTGGCGACGGGCCGGCGATGGCCTGCGCGGTTGCTTCGCCCGACTCGACGGTTTCCCTGGCGCCGCTTTCCGGCTCGCCGCTTAACGGATTAACGGCTTGACGGATGGGTCGGAACGTCTCGCGCCGGTCCATCTTTATTCAGTCATCCAGAATTGAAGGAAAGAAGATGAATTCAACGACAGCGGAATTTCATGCGAATCTTTCGCCCGATACGCTAGAGAAGGCGGCCACCGTGGTCGGCGTGCTGCCCGACGGCGTGTTCCTCGTGGCATGCGAAGGCGCGAAGGTGCGTTGCCGGCGCGCGTTCAGCTGTCTGGTCGAACCTCGGGCCGGCGACCGCGTCGCCATTTCCCGAGCGGACAGCCGATGCATTTACGTGACCTCGATCCTGGCGCGCCCGGACGCGGATGGCGTGCACATTCGCGTCCACGGCGACCTCGTGCTGGAATCGACGCAAAGCGTTCATTTGACGAGCGGCGATGCTCTTCGCCTGACGAGTCGCGAGCAAGTGTCGATAAAGACGGAGCGACTCGCGATGTCGGCGCAGGAGGCGTCGTTGTGTTCCGATAGAGCGACACTGGCCAGTGCGGAATTCCATGGCCGGCTCGGGAAGGTTCGACTGATCGGCAAGATACTGGAGATGGTGATGGACCACGTCGCGCAATCCTGCCGAAGCAGCTTCCGTACCGTGGAAACCGTCGAGCATCTGCGGGCCTCGCATATCGATCACGCCGCGACCGGGAACATGCGTCTGCACGCGAAGAATACCCTGCTCACGGCAGAGAAACTGTCGAAGATCGATGCTGGACAAATACACCTGGGTTAGGAGGAAGCGTCAATGGTCATGGTGAATTCAAGCGCGGGCGGCGACAACATTGCCACGAGCGTCAATCTCACCCCTCCCGCGGGTACGCCTGTCGCCTATTCCAACACGGCTCGGCGCGCAAGCGCCATACCGAACGTCTCCAACATCTACGTGGGCGGCGGCCCCATTCACAATGCCGCGACGACTATCCCGGGATCGAGTGGCGACGGCGGGGGGGCGATGGGCGGTGTGGCGTCGGGAACCGTGTCAGGGGCCTCCCGTAATCCCCAGGGGGCCACTAAAACGTTGGTTGCCGGCATGCCGACCACCCGCATGACCGACCCGACGCGGCAGAATACCGGCAATGCTGTCGGCTCGGGCAGTTCGCCCAGCCAGACGCGTGTCCTGAATCTGAGCTGACGAGGATCGACGGGCGGCGTGGCGTCACGCGCCTCCCGTCATTCCGAGGACGCAGCCAAAGCGGCGGTTGCCGGCGCGTCGACAAACGGCGCGACTGATCCGGCGCAGCGAAATGCCGGCAACGGCGTCCGCCAACGGGCTCGCCCGGTTGGCCGCTCGATCGGGCGCGATCGTCGGCGTACATCCTCCGGCGCGTGACGCGCAAACGACGCACCGCAACGCGGTCACTGTCGCGGATTCGCCGCCGTCTTCGCAAACGCGCCGCGCACCTCGAAGCCGATCGCATCCGCGACGTTGCCGCGCGCGTCGACGAGCTCGAGCCGGTGTGGTCCCGGCCACGGCATCCACGCCATCCGGTCGCCGTGTCCGATCACTTTGCCGTCGAGCCGCCACGAGAATCGCGCCGCGCGTCCCGCAACGCGCTCGAACCAGATGCGCTGATGCTTCGGCGGAATGTCCGGGTCGATCGCGAAGATCGTTCCGTCGGTCGGCGCGCCGATCGTGAGCGGCGCGCGCGGCCCGTCCTTGCCGGGCGTCACGGACGCGGCGAGCCGCACCGTATCGAGCGCGGTGCCGGCGAGAAACCACTCGCTGCGCGCGGGCTCGACATCGCGGTCGAACGCGATGCGCCGCTGCTCGACGCCCGCGGGCGGACGCGGTGCGCGGCTCGCGAGATTGCGGTGCAGGTAGCCGACGATCGCGGCCCATACGGGCGCCGCGCCCGTCACGCCCGACACGTCCCACATCGGCGAGCCATCCGCGTTGCCGACCCACACGCCGACCGTGTAGCGCGACGTGTAGCCGACAGCCCAGTTGTCGCGCATGTCCTTGCTGGTGCCGGTCTTGACGGCCGAGAAGAAGCGTGTCGCGAGCGGGCTGTCGAAGCCGAACGTGCGCACGCGGGCGTTGTTGTCGGCGAGGATGTCGGTGACGATGTAGCTCGCCGCCTCGCTGAACACGCGCGTGCCGGCGGCGGCGCGGGCGGGCGGCGCCGCCGGCTTGGAAGCAGTCGCCGCGGATACGGTCGACTTGGAAACCGCCGCCACGGAAACCGCCGCTGGCGCGGGCACATCGACGGTCGCGCGCGCGACGCCGCCGTTCGCGAGCGCGCGATATGCGTCGGCGAGCGACAGCAGCGTGACGTCGGCGCTGCCGAGCGCGAGGCTGAAGCCGTAGTAATCGCCCTCCTCGGCGAGCGGCAGCCCGAGCGCGGTGAGCGTGCGGGCGAAGCGGTGCGGCGTCACGAGCACGAGCGTGCGCACGGCCGGCACGTTGAGCGAGCCGCCGAGCGCGGTGCGCACGCTGACCCAGCCCTTGAAGTGCTTGTCGTAGTTCTGCGGGATGTACAGGCCGCCGCCGGTGGCGAGGTCGATCGGCGCGTCGTCGAGCAGCGACGCGGCGGTCAGCCGCTTCTCGTCGATCGCCTGCGCGTAGAGGAACGGCTTGAGCGTCGAGCCGGCCTGGCGCGGCGCGAGCACCGCGTCGACGTCGCGCGCGCTCGACAGCGCGCCGGACGAGCCGACCCACGCGCGAATCTCGCCGCTTGCGTTGTCGATCACGACGACCGCGCCGTCCTGCACGTTGCGTCGATGGGCGGGCGCGTCGAGCTCGGCCAGCGCGCGCGTGAGCGTGTCGCGCGCGAAACGCTGCAGCGGGGCGTCGAGCGTCGAACGGACGCGTGCGCCCGCACCCGGCTTGACTTCGGCGGCGACGCGCCGCGCGAAATGCGGCGCGAGCGCGTCGTCGTCGCGCGCGGCGTTCGACGGGCCCGAAGTCACGAACCGCACGTATCCGTCGAGCGGCGCGCACGGCTGCGCGGCGCGCATGTCGCGCAGAATCCGGCATGCGCGCTCGGCGACCTTGGCGGCGGATGCGTTGGGCGCGCGCACGAGCGCGGCCGCGACCGCCGACTCGCGGACGTCGAGCCCGGACGGCGCCTTGCCGAAGAGCGCATGCGACATCGCGTCGAGCCCGACGGTCTCGCCGCGGAACGGCACGAGGTTCAGGTATGCCTCGAGGATCTGGTCTTTGCGCCAGCTGCGTTCGAGCCGCAGCGCGTTCATCGCCTGCACGGCCTTCTGCGGCAGCGAGCGCTGGCCCGAGCGGCGCGGCGCGTCGCTCAGGAGGCCGGCGAGTTGCATCGTCACCGTCGATGCGCCGCGGGTGCGCTCGTTCCACAGGTTGCCCCACGCGGCGCCCGCGATGCCGCGCCAGTCGACGCCGCTATGCGCGTAGAAGCGCTTGTCCTCGGACACGACGATCGCTTCGCGAAACGCGGGCGATACGTCGGCGAGCGCGATCCAGTCGCCGCGCCGCTCGGCGAGGTCGACGCGCGTGCGCGCGAGCGGCGTGCCGTCGCGCGCGAGCAGCACCCAGTCGGAACTGAGCCAGTCGCGCCGCACGTCGTCGTAGCTCGGCAGCGCGTGCGCGACGAGCGGCACCGCGAGGATCGCCGCGACGAGCGCGCGGCGCGCGGCGGGCAGCACGCGCGGTCGCGGCGCGGGTCGCGAAGCGGACGGCGCTGCGAACCCGTTCATCGCCCGCTCACGGCTTGCCCGCATCGGCCGGCTTGACCGTGACCGGCGGATTCGGCCACAGCCCGTATACGGACGGCGCGTACAGCGCTTCGACTCGCGTGGGCGGCAGCCCGAACGTGCCGACGTTGTTCAGGCGCACTGTGTACTCGACCGTGAATTTGCCCTTCGGCAGGTAGTCGTAGTACGCGCGATAGCCGTCGAAGTCGCGCTCGACGAATGCGGGCCATGCGGCGTCGGGCGACTTCTCGCCTTGCGTCGCGGCTTCGGAATCGCGGCCGAGGCCGGAGCCGAGGATCGTCGCGCCGGACGGGATCGGATCGTTGACGACGACCCACGTCATGTCGCTTTGCGCATCGATGTCGATGCGCACGCGCAGCACGTCGCCGCGCGTGAGCGCGCCCTTGACCGCGGGCGACACCGGCGTGACGGTCTTCGCGATCCGGTAGCCGGCGGCGAACGGCGCGCGCAGCGGCGCCGCGGCGAGGCTCTCGATCGTCGCCCATGGCCGGCCGCTGCCTTCCTGCACGACGGAGAGCGTGCCCGGCGCGCGTGCGGCGCGCGGCCACGGCAGCATCACGCTGCGCGCGGCGGCGGACCGCGTCGCGGCGGTCGATATCGCGGTCGTCGATGCTGCCGCGGTCGATATCGCGGCGGTCGACGCCGCGACGGCCGTTGCCGGGGCAGCCGTTGCCGCGCCCGCCGCGGCTGCCGGCTGCGACCACGCGATCGAGCGCGCGTCGGCGCCGAGCGTCACCTTCGTCGTGCCGGTCACGGGCGCGCGCTCGTAGGCGCGCGAGAAGCGCTCGACCGCAAGCAGGCCGAGCGCGTTCGCGGTCGTCGTCTGCCATGCGCCGTTGCGTTGCAGCGCGAGCAAGCCGGCCGTCACGCGCGGCATCTCGTTCTTCCAGCCCGCGTCGCCCGCGAACTCGAGCGCGAGCCGCGCGGCGTTGGTCTCGTTGCTCGTCATCAGCCACCACAGATCGTCGTCGCGCGCAGTCGAGAACACGAGCTGCGTGCCCTGGTACGTGAGCCGCGCACGCAGGATCTGTTCGGCCTGCGCGCGCTTCTCGTCGCGTTGCGGGATGTCCTTCACGCGCGAGAGGATCGCGTGATAGTCGATGACGGCCGACGTCGGCCACTGATTCGGCGCGATCTCGATCGAGCCGAGCATCCGGCCTTGCGCGGCGCCGTAGCGCGACAGCGCCTCGATCGCCGCGAGCTTGCGCAGGTCGCGGTCCTGGCGCGGCGCCCATGTGTCGCGCTCGATCCGGCCTTCGACGAAGCGCGCGAGTCCGGATTCGAGCTGCGTGCGCACGTCCTCCGGCAGCGCGAAGCGCGAATCGAGGCGGCCCGCCTCGTCGGCGAGGACGAGCAGGTACGCGGACAGCGGCGGGCTGCCTTGATGCGCATCGTCGGACGACGGCGGGAAGTAGCTCGCGAGTCCGTCGCGATCGAGGTAGACCGGCATCCGCGCGGTCAGCGCCTGCCATTGCGCCGGATCGCGCAGGCCGATCGCGCGCGACGCCTGCTGTTCGAGACAGCGGTACGGATAGCGCTCGAACCAGCGCTGCACGCCCGGCAGGCCGTCGGCGAGCTTCGACTGCAGCGACACGGCGATGCCGCCGCGCGGCGCGCCCTGCGCGTTGGCCGCCGCGCCGGCGGGCGGCGCGACGGGCAGGGTCAGCGTGCCGTCGACTTGCGCGAGCGTCGCCTGCTGGACCGTCACGGGCAGCGCGGGCACGACCTTCTGCGTGACCGCGAGCGCATCGGCCGCGCGCTTGCCGCCTTGCTCGGCCGCTTCGATGCGCCAGCTCAACGCGCCCGCCGCGTCGATCGCCTGCTCCGGCACGGTGACGGTCCACGCGATTTCCCGCGCGGCATCGGGCGCGAGCGAGACGGTCTGCGGCGCGACGTCGACGCCCGGCACGCGCGGCGTCACGACGACGTCCATCTTGCGATCCGTCGCATTGCGCACCGTGACCTGCGCGCGGAACGCATCGCCTTCGCGGACGAGCGGCGGCAGGCCGGAGATCAGCTGCAGGTCCTGCGCGCTGCGGATCGTCGCGCTGCCGGTGCCGAAGCGGTCGGCGCCCGTCGCCGCGATCGCGACGATCCGAAAGCGCGTCAGCGCATCGTTGAGCGGCACGTCGACGGTCGCGCTGCCGTTCGCGTCGAGCGCGACGCGCGGGTTCCACAGCAGCAGCGTGTCGAACAGCTCGCGCGTCGGCGCCATTCCGCCGCCGCCGCCCGCCGGCACCGCCTTGCGGCCGAAGTGGCGGCGGCCGACGATCTCCATTTGCGCGGTCGCGGTCTCGACGCCGTAGGCGCGACGCTGCAGCATTGCGTCGAGCAGATCCCAGCTCCGGTTCGGCATCAGTTCGAGCAGCGCTTCGTCGACCGCGGCGAGCGCGATCTGCGTGCCGGCCGGGGCGGGCCGTCCGTCCGGCTGCGTGACCTTCACGCGCACGTGCGCGTGGCCGCGCACCGGGTAGCGGGCCGCGTCGGTCGTCACAGCGACGCCGAGCTTGTGCGCGCCCGTGCCGACCTTGATCTCGCCGAGACCGTAGCGGAACGCCGGCTTCGACAGGTCGACGAGCGCGGTCGGCGCTTCGTAGCGGCGTCCTTCGCGCCAGAACGCGCGCGCCCATTCGAGCGGCGCCTTCCAGCCCCACGTGAAGAACGAGTACCACGGCACCTCGCGCAGCCGGCCGCGCAGTGCGAGCACCGACACGTAGACGTTCGGCCCCCACGTGTCGCCGACCTTGAGATCGACGGCCGGATTCTTGCCGTTCAGCTCGACGACGCGCGTCTCCATCACGCCGCCGCGCTCGACGGCGACGAGCGCGGTCGCGTAACGGAACGGCATCCGCACCTGGAAGCGGGCCGTTTCGCCCGGCTCATAGGCGGTCTTTTCCGGAATGACGTCGATCCGATCGGTGTTGTCGCCGCCGAACCAGAGCTCGTCGTCGCGCGTGACCCACACGGACGTCGATGCATTCGATGTGCGGCCGCCGCCATCCTTCGCGACGGCGATCAACTGCACGTTGCCGGCCTGCGCGAGCGTTGCGTCGCACGACAGGCGGCCTTGCGCGTCGGTCTTGCCGGAGCACAGCACGCCGAGGTCGTGCGTATCGTGCTTGTTGTCGTACGCATAGAAGCCGCCGACCATCCGCTTGCGCGACGACGTCGTCACGCGCGCGACACCCTTGATCTCGACCGCCGCCGACGCGCGCGGCTTGCCCTGCAGATCGACGACGAGCGCCTGCACCGGCACGCGCTGGCCGACCGACACCCAGTGGCCCGCCTTGATGCCCGCGACGACCGCGGCCGGCCATAGCATCGCGTCGCCGCGAATGGTCTGGACCTCGCCGTTCGGATCGGCGAACGTCGCTTCGAGCGCGATGCGCTTCGGCGCGTCGACGGCGGGCAGGCCCTTCAGCGTCAGCGAGCCGGAGCCCGTGCGATCGAGCGTCAGCGGGATCTTGTCGGCGATCAGCTTCGTCGCGTCGGGATCGTTGCCGCGCGACGCGCTGTCGTCGTCCTGCATGTCGTCGTCGACCATGCCGCCGTCGGTCTCGGGGCGGTACGGCGTGAAGCTGAAATCGGCGTACTGCTCGGTGAACGGCGGTGCGGCGCTTTGCAGTAACGCCGACACCTGCACTGGCAGGTTCGACGCGCCGCCGCCCGACACGTAGTCGATCTGCACCGCGAGCGGCGCTTCCTCCGCGCCGACGAGCGGGCTCGTCTTCGCGTCGCGCGCGCCGATCGAGCCTTTGAAGACGGGCAGCCGGAACGCCTCGACGCGGAAGCTGCCGCCGTAGTAGCTGGCGCTCGGTGCGTCCTCGTCGCCGTCTTCGAGCTCGACGCTGTATTCGCCGAGCTTCGCGGCGGCGGGCAGCGTGAAGCGCGTGTCCGCGCTGTGATCGGCGGCCCACGCGAGCGGCACGCGATACGTCTGGCCGCTGCCGAGATGGCGGATCGTCGCGCGCGCCGGGTAGTGCGCGGGGAACGCGAGACCCTGCAGCGTCTCCTCGCGCACGAAGTGCTTCATCGATACCGTCTCGCCCGCGCGCACCAGCGTGCGGTCGAACACGGTGTGCGCGCGCACGGTCGGCGTGCGGCTCGTGTCGGTCGGCACGTTGAAGCGCCACGACTCGATGCCGCGATTCCAGCTCGAACGCACGAATGCCATGTCGGGGCCGGTCTTCGGATCGTCGACGCGGGCCGACACGAAGTAGTCGCCGTCGCCCTTCGAATAGTCGCATTCGCGCTTCGGCTCGAACGGCGTGTCGATCGCGAGCAGCCCGTGCGCGTCGGTCCTGCCGGCGGCGATCTCGTC
This sequence comes from Burkholderia sp. BDU5, assembly GCF_001522845.1. Lineage (NCBI taxonomy): Bacteria > Pseudomonadati > Pseudomonadota > Betaproteobacteria > Burkholderiales > Burkholderiaceae > Burkholderia > Burkholderia sp. BDU5. Next base: position 61,467 of record NZ_LOWC01000125.1, read on the forward strand.
GCCGTTGCAGTCGGACACGCGCACCTGCGCGTTAGGCACGGGCTTGCCCCTGTCGAGCGTCGTCACCCATACGACGCTGTTCTCGCGCCCCTGCTTCAGGTGCACGCCGAGATTGGTGACGAGCACGGCGGTGCGCACGTACATCTTCGACGGCTTCGCGAGCAGCGAGCGGCCGAGCGCCGGCGACGCGAGCTCGAGCACGTAGAAGCCGGGCTTGTCGATCGGCACGCCGACGACCTCGAACGGACGCAGCGCTTTCGGGTCGGCCTTCGGCAGCGTCAGCGTCTGAACGCCGGGCTCGCCCGCGAGCAGCGACAGCGAGCGAATGTCGATCTGCCGATGCTGCGGTTTCGGCTGCCGCTCGCCTGCCGCGAGCGGCACGTAGACGGGATGCTGATCGCGCGCGAGCAGGCCGGGGCGAAGCTTGTCGATTGATTCGACGGTCATCGCGCGGCCGTCGAAGCGATCGACGAGCCGCATCCACGCGCGGATCGCCGCGTCGTTCTCGACCTTCAGGTTCGCGAACTGCGCGCCGCCCGTATTGAGGCCCGCGACGTGCAGATCGGCCTCGACGTTGCGCAGCGTGACGGGTATGAGCGCGGGCGCACCCGGTTCGGCGAAGCGCTCGACAATGCCGAACGTGCCCGACGAGAATTTCGCGAGCGGCGGCATCGGCGCAGTGCGCGTCGCGAGCGGGAACAGGTCGGCGTTGGACAGCGTGCGCCCGGTGACGTCGCGCAGGCCGGACGGCAGATCGAGCGTCAACGCGGCCTGAGCGGGCAGCGGCGCGGCGAACTGGACGTTCGTGACTTCCTCCGAGCGGTCGTCGGGCTTGAAGAACGGCTCGATTGCGCCGTCCGGGCCGCGCAGCCGGATCTTTTCGGCGGACTGACGCGCGATCGGCGCGTTGAACGACAGGGTCAGCGGGCGCAGCGGCGTACAAGGCGCCTTCGCGTTCTCGCGTTCGCACGAGAAGCTCGCGGCGAACGGCGCGCGAACGGTGTAGTCGAAGCGCCGTTCGGTGTCGTTCGCGATGCCGCTCGGGCTCGCGACGCCCTTGCCGTAGACAAGCTGCATCTTCGCGCTCGCGGGCAGCGCCTGCGCGCACGACAGCGTCAGCACGCGCGCGGCGTCCTTTTTCCAGCGGAAATGATCGAGCAGCGCGGCGCGCGTCGATGCTTCGGCGAGCGTGACGGGAATGCGGTTGCCGATGCCGGCCGCCTCGCACCAGATGTTCGCGAGCGCCGAGCGTTCGTCGGCCGGGCCGTTCAGCTTGATGACGAAGACCTGCCGCTCCTCGATCTCGCGCGAGCCCGGCCGCACGGACACGGGAAACGGGCCGCCCGTCTCGAACGCGAAGCGGCGCGGGCCGGTCACGGCGTGGCCGGCGACCGAGCGAAGTGCGTCGTTGAGCGAGACCGTGCAACGCACGCCGGGCGGCAGGTCGCTCTCGAAGTCGTAGACCCACGTCTTGTCGTCGAGCCAGTGTCCCTGGCCGCGGCCGGCCGCGGAATCGGTACAGGCGACGCGCGCCGGGTCCGGCGCGGACGCCGAGCCGAACGCGACCATCGCTTCGTTGAACTTGACGACGGCCTGCCGCACTTCGGCGACGGTGCCTTGCGGCGACACGCTCGTCGTGCGCGCCGCATCGGCCTGCAGCGACAGCGCGGCGACGGCGCCGAGCGTCGCGACCGCGCCGATGCGCCACAGCAGCCGGGCGGCCGTTCGGTTCGGTGTGTTGTGCTTGTCGTCGTGTTTCATCGCTCGATTGCTCTCGGAGGGAAGCTTTCGGTTTGATCGCACGCGATTCTAACCGACCGGTACGAGCGGAAATGGCCGGCGGTGAACGGCTCGGGGCTGGGGGAAGGCTCGCATGATCGAGCGCGCGGGACGATCGACGGGACGGGCGAGAGGCTCGCTGACGCAGCCGATGGACGATACGCTGAAGAAGTCGTCCGGCAGCCGATGCAAGCGAGGCAGTGCGCGGTGCATGAGGCGTTCGGGGATCGATCCATCGCGCTGGCGCGATCGCGCGCGGATGCCGAATCGCGATGCGCGGCGGCATCGCGTTCGACGAGGCGAGCGAGGCAGATCGATTCGTGCGACGTCGCGAGCGAGGTTGCGGCCGGCGACTGCATCGATCGATGGCCTGCCCGTTTCGATAAACGATAGATAAATCAATGTCCAAGCGCCATTTCGATGCGCTTTTCTTCGAATTGCAACGGCGAAATATATGGACCGGCGCTTCTCTATTCGTATGAACATTCTAGCTTTCGAAGTGTAATAATCTATAGAATCGCCATCTTTCATTTAAATGAACAAACAGACATGGCTGAATCGACCGTAGTCAGAATGGCCCATTCCGGGGATTATCCGAACATCCTGTCATTGCAGAACGCAAATCAGATCGTCAATCTCACCGAGGCGGAGCGCAAAAATGGCTTCCTTTCTGCGGAAATTCCCGAGAAGAAGGTCGACGCGATCGCGTCGGACATCGGCATTGTCGTCGCCTACGAAGAATCGGAGTTCGCAGGATTCTTCTGCATTTCCCGCCTCGATCCGTGGCGCGGCAATGCGATCATCGATGCGCTCGTCGCATCGTTCGAAAAGAGCGGCGAATATACGCTGGAAGAATTATCCGATACCGTATGTCTATTCGGCCCGATGTGCTTGAGTCGGGTGGCGCGCGGAAATGGAATTCTCGAAAAGATGATCGGTTTCGCGATCGCTTCCGCCAAAACTCGCTTCAAGAACGCAATCAGCTTCATTGCCGTCGATAACGAGCGATCAGTCAATGCGGTCGCGAAGCTCGGATATCGGCCCGTTCACCGCTTCGTGTCCGGCGAGCGCGAATATCACGCGTTGGTCGCCGATCTCGGCTGAGGGCGAAGCACACGGCATGGCCGGCCGCCGAAGACGCGCATCGCGTGCGCCGCTGGCCGCGCATCCGTCGATGCGCGGCGTGACGCGAGCCGTCGGCCGAGCGCATCGCGCACGATGTCGATCGCGCGCGGCGCCGTTTCCGTGCGATTCCATTCGGATTCCGCTCGTTTGCCGCGATCCGATCGCGCGTTCGCCGGCCCATCGCGAAGCGCGCACGCAAGATCGCGCAAAACCGGACAGACGGCGCCGCGCGCACGGCAATCCGACAAGCGCCGCGGACGCTTCGTCACTCGATCGCATTATTGTGAAAGCCGAATTTAAAGCGATAATAATTCAACAATATAAAATATATTGATAATTCGTCTGTTAAATTGACTTGTTAATCATCGGTGTTATATCTTTTGCGCTCCAAAATAACCGAGGGCAAGTCAAATGCTAATAACAGAGGTGTCTCGCAAGGCCCGTCGCTGGTCCGCCGTCATCGCGATGTCGGTATTCACGGGCTGGGTCGGCACGGCGTGGGCCAATACGCAGCCGTCGCAGGAAAAGCAGGCGCGCATGCCGCGTTTGCCGCAGAACTTGCCGCTGTCGCCCGAGCAGGCCGAATACAATCTGCCACTCAGCAAGCAGGATCGCGCGACGCTCGTCGAACCGCTGCGGCAGAAGCAGCAGGCGACGCGCAGCAAGCGCAGCGCGCCGGGCGCTGATTGCCGCGACATGTCGGCGATGACCCAATATCACGGCGCCGCGCTTGCCGATTACATCGCGAATCTTCCTGATTACGAATGCCATTACGGCCTGTTTTCGGTCGATAAACCGCTGGCCACGCAGATTTTCAATGCCGAAAATGTTCATGCGGTCGCGAGTCGTTTCGTGCAGGACATATATCGATACGACGCGAGCAATTTGATTTTGGTCAATTTGCTGATTTATCTGCGTTCCGCTTATTACCAATATGAGGTATCGGGTCTTGCCAATCCGATTCCGGATCTCGCCGTATGGCTGCGTCCGTACATTCGGCAGAGCCTCGCGGGCGACGCGCTGTTTCGTGAGAATTCGCGTGCGCCGAGCACCGCGAACGAGTTGATGAAGCTCATCACGAACATGAAGGACGAAGCGTACTACCTGCCGACGCTGAAGGACCGCGTCGCGCTCTACACCGCAAGCGCGGCGAATCCGCAAGCCGCGGCGCCGCTGCTGCAGCCGAGCGCGGCGGGCGGCTTCACCGGCCTGCTGACCGTGTTCTTCTACGCGCATCAGCGCAGCGCCGCGCAGCAGATGCTCGGCAGCGACGCGACGCTGCCGGAGACGCTCGATCGCTTCGTCACGGCGAACCGCGCGAGCCTGTCGAACACGAGCGCCGCCTATCAACTGGCGGATGCGGCGCGCGAAACGTTTCGCTTTCTCCGCTATCCGGCGCAGAAGCCGCGCGTGAAGAAGATGATCCAGGACATGCTCGCGTCGACGAGCATGACGGGCGCGGGCAGCGACCTGTGGCTCGCGGCGGCGGAGGCGGTCGACTATGGCGATTCGGGCAACTGCGCGGACTACGGCACGTGCGACTACAAGAAGCGGCTGACCGACGCGGTGCTCACGCGCCGTCACGCATGCAACGCGAGCGTGCGCATTCTCGCGCAGGACATGACGGCGCCTCAGCTTCAGTCGGTGTGCGCGGCGGTCGCGCTACAGGACGACTATTTCCACCGGATGATGAAGACCGGACGCAAGCCGGTCGCAGGCGATCGCAACGATACGATCGAGCTCGTCGTGTTCGACGACTACGAGAACTATCGAAAGTATGCTTCGGTGATCTACGGAATCAGCACCGACAACGGCGGCATGTATCTCGAAGGCGATCCGTCGGCGCCCGGCAATCAGGCGCGCTTCATCGCGCACGAAGCCTCGTGGCTGCGGCCGGAGTTCAAGGTCTGGAATCTCGAGCATGAGTTCACGCACTATCTCGACGGCCGCTACGACATGGCGGGCGATTTCACGGCGAGCACCGCGAAGCCGACCGTCTGGTGGATCGAAGGCGTCGCCGAGTATCTGTCGAGAAAGAACGACAACCAGGAATCGATCGACGCCGCGCGCATGGGCACGTACCAGTTCTCGGACGTGCTCGGGACGCGTTACTCATCGAGCGACTATGTCGCGCGCGCGTACCGGTGGGGCTACATGGCGACGCGCTTCATGTTCGAGCGCCATCGCGCCGACGTCGACACGATCGTGTCGCGCTTTCGCACCGGCGACTACGACGGCTACGAGAACTACGTCGCGTACATCGGCCGCCGCTACGACAACGAGTTTGCCGATTGGGTGCGCAACGCGACGACGGCGGGCGAGCCGACGCTGCCGGCGAAGAACTGACGCGCGATCGAACGTTTGCGAGCGCGGGGCGACGGTGAAGCGAACGACGCGGACTTGGCGTCTCGCGACCGTTCGCTCTCCTCCGTCGTCCCGCGCTGCGGATCATTGGTGAATCATACGGGCGGCAGGCGTTGAAAGGCGCATATGCCGCCCGGATCGAGTCCGTGCGACACGCGTCGCCGTTCCCGGCTCGTCGATCGAGCGCTATCAATGCGCAGGGCCGCGTGCACGATCGGTCTGGCCGATGCGCGCTTCGATCAGTGATGACGATACGGCGCGTCCCAGCCGCCCGATGTCGGCGAGACGCGCTGACCGGATTGCATCGCGCCGGCGGCGGTGCCGCCGTAGCCGGAGCTCGACGTGTTGACGCCGCCGCTTGCCGATGCGATGCGAGCTTCGGTTGCCTGGATGTTCGCCGGGTACTGGTTCTTCGACGGCTGATAGCCGGCTTTTTCGAACTGGATCAGTTCGTTGCGCACTTGCGCACGCGTCAGCGGCCCATTGGACGACGGTTGCGCAAACGACAGGGCCGGAACAGCGAGTGCGAGTGCAAGCGCGACCGTTTTCAGAGCGGACTTCATGATGCGTACCTCCATTTGTCCCCGCCGCGGGCGAGCGTGCTCGCGGTCGGCCATGACAGCTTGACGAATCTGTCTTAAGACGAGGTTAACGGCGCCGTGCGGGATGTTGCCGGATGTGTTGTGATACGGGGCGTCGTCGAAGGATGAAGAGGGCCGCGAATGACGGCGGCCGTGAAAATTGACACTCGCATTCGGTGTGCGATCCTGCGATCAACCAGATCGTGGCGCTGTCCAGCGCGCAAAGCCGGCTGCGGCGTTCATCGCGATGTTCATCCGGCTGAGTTTGGGGAGCGCCGAATATGGGGGCGGCTTTCCGTTCCCGGGACCCAATCCGGACGAATCATCGATACAACTTGTTGCAGCTTTATCGCTGGACGTCCACGCGGCATGGCTTCGCGCCGATCGTGCCGGACCGCCGGAGCCGTTGTCTGCTTGCACCCCATGATGGAACGGTGCGATTGCGCGGAACATGAGACCGCTTTCCGGGTCACGCTTCGCCAGCGGTTCCCAGCAGAGCCGAGTCTCGCCCGCTCGTTTGCAATTGGGATCGGAAGTTGGCGAGGAGTGCCGAGCGATCGTGATAGGCCGTCGCCAGCGAGTGGCCGTAGGAAATCACGGCCTCGTTGACGGGATGCCGCACACGTTCGAACGAGCCCAGCGCTTCGGCCAGCGCGACCTGTCCGCTCAAATACCGGTCGAGGCAACAGCCGAGCTCGCCGGCATCCTCGATCGCGAGGTTCATCCCTTGGCCGGTAATCGGATGGATGCTGTGAGCCGCATCGCCGAGCAGCACGACATTCTGCTTGTGATAGCGGCTCAGATTCATCCGGCCGAGCGGTATCAACGGAAATTCCGTACCCGCGCCTATCATCGCCATCGCATCGGCGCTCTCGTGACTGACGAATTCGCTCAGACGCGACACCAGCTTCGCACGCGTGGCGTCGGCAAGATAGCCTTGCATGTCGTTTGCGGGAAAGCTGACGACGAGACGCGTCGCTTCGTTACCGATCGGGTAGAAGTAGGCGAGCCCCTTGCTCGAATCGACGTATAGCCTGTTGCATTCCCGAACGCTGTCGGTCAGCGGAATCGTGCCGAATGCCATCGGCGTCGCATACGGAATGCGCTCGGCGTGCATGCGCAGGATGTCGGTGCGAATCATCGAGCGCGCTCCGTCGGCGCCGACGAGCACATTGGGCGAGACGGTCTCGCCGTCGCTCAATACGAGCGACGTCACCGCGCCGCCGGCGTCTTGCTCGACTTGCTCGATGGACGTCTCGAAGCGCAAATCCACATTGGGCAGGCCGTCGAGCTTGCCGAGCAGCAAGCGACGCAACTGCTCGCAAGGAATCAGAATGAAGAAGCCGAGCGTGCTGGAAACCCGATAGTCCAGCGATGCGATCGGTTCCTTGTCGTGGAACAGCTTCATCGCATCGCGCTCGAGCCCGCCGGCAGCGAAGACGTCGTCGAGCAGATCCATTCCGCGAATGATGTCGATGCCGGAGGGCTTCAGCAAATCGGCGCCGTTTTGTGCCCGATTCCGCGCCAGTTGCTCGACGACCGTGACGCCGTAGCCGCGTCTTCCAAGCAGGTACGCGAGCGCGACACCTGCGATACCGCTGCCATTGATCAGTACATCGACGTGCTTGCTTTTCATAGTGGGTTCGTTTTATTCCAATGATCGCCATTGACGATTTTCCCGACCCCGGACGGATTCGGTCAGGCGAATCGTGACGCAGGCCTATGAACAAGATTCGTGTGCCGCTTCAGTCTTTTCTATTTCGTATTCGTGGTTTATTGAATGAAAAAATTTCAGCGTGCCGCAATCCTGCCGATCTTTCCAGGGTGATTCGTCATGGAATTTGCTTGAGCTCGGGAGGGAGGCAGCCTTCCACGGCCGACCGGCGCGCATATGCAACGAAGTGAACCTATCGTGCGGACCGCTCGCTGATCGCGACCGCAATCGTATTAAAGATGCAAAAAATATGCAAATAATTATGGCAGAGAGAAATGGAAATCGATGTGCGAGATGAGCTGATGAAGGGTGATCGATTTATTTTTAGAAAAAGTCAAAAGATCTATTTCATCGATTGCGGGAAAATGTGTCAATTCGATCGCCAAATAAACTGACGCCGCAAATCGCGATGGACATATCGAATGCGCGTCACGACGACGGCCTGCTCGCCGTCAATCGCAAGCAGATCGCGCGCAATGCCCAGCGAGCTCGCGTCGTGCAGAGCCGCGGGCGCGAACGTGCGCGCGTGCGCGACGCGATGTCGCGCGCGTCCACATCGCCCGATCGAATATCCGACGCAGCGAAAGCGATGCGGACAAGCCCGCCGGTTTCGCTTCCGCGCCGCTCAGCGCGCGGTCATTTTCACGCCGCGCCGTGGCGCGCCGCTCGTCGCGATCGTGCGTGCGGCGGGCGCACGCTTCGGCCGTTCGGTCTTCCGCGCCGAAGGCTCTTCCGCGGGCGGCGGCTCGGCCGTCTTGCGCGCGGCGCGCGTGCGTAGCGGCTTCTGCCCGCCCGGCAGCGATGGGAACGCCGGCTGCCCATCGCCGAAGAGCGGCAGCGTGCCGACCGCGATCAGCTCGACGGGCGCGTTGCCGACGTTCACGACGCGGTGCCGCTCATGCGCATTGAAGTGCGGCGAATCGCCGGGCCGAGCGGGAAGTCCTGTTTGCCGACGGTGTAGCGGACGCGCCTCGACAGGACGAACACGAATTCGTCGCTGGCATGCGCGACCCATTCGGAGCAATAGCCTTCCATCATCGACACCTTGACCGCGTTGAGCTGGCTGTCCGTGAAGGTGGTCGACAGGCGCTCGTAGCGCTGCTGCGTCGGGCGGATCGAATACGATTCGCGGCTGCCTTGATGCGAATCCGGCTGATCCTGACGGGGCTGGTCGACGAGCGCGCTGAGCGGCGCGCGCAGCGCTCTCGCGACATTGACGAGCGAAGAGATCGAAATGCCGGTCAGGTTGCGTTCGACTTGCGACAGGAATCCGACCGACAGGTTTGCCTCGGCGGCGACCTCGAGCAGCGTTTTCTTCAACTCGCGGCGCAGGCGGCGGATGCGTCCGCCGATGTGCATGATGTCCGAATCCATGCATTTCCCACGAGGCTACGGTTGCCGTTCGACGCAAGCGCGCGGCGCGCTGGCGGGTTGCGTCGGCCGTGCCCGTTGCGCGGGCGCGGCGCGGGGCGATGGTGCCCGTGCATTGTACAGCGACGCTTTTGGCTTTTTGCGCGGCGGAGGCGTAGGTCTACGCGCATCGCCGACGCTTCGCCGGGCGCGTTCACACGGGCGGACGGCGCTTGATTCACGTCAAGGCCGCCGTCGCGCGACGGGCGATCATACAGGCAGGCTGGATGGAAAGCACGCGCGTCGATCGCGCGTGACGACGCCGGCGCGCGGGCCGCGCACGCAGTCGGGCGGCCGCACACACGAAGCCAGGAGACCGTCATGGTGCGCAAATATCGGGTCATTCTCGCGACCATCGCCGTATTCATATCGCTCGCGGGGATGATGGAAGCCATTCGCGGTCTGCTGTTCGACAGTAATGCCGAATTTTTGTATGGCGTGGTGGCGCTGTCGCTCGGCGTCGCCGCGTTCGTCGTGCTGCTGAATCCGACGCCGAAGGACGAGCGCTGACCGCGTCGCGACGCGAGTCCCACATCGGACGATTCATCCGCCTTGAAAGCACACGAAATCACGCCGTCGGCGCGACGCAGGCGTGGGGCTGGCCGGTCATCGAACGGCTGGCGCGGCTGTCGCGGTCGGGACGGCCGCCGGTTGTCCATCGCCGGCTTATTCCGATTCCCGGATTCATCCGCTTACCGATCAGCTCGGCACGACAGCCGAATGCGCGCGCTTGTCCGCGAGCGGCAATTCTCCCCAGCCGAGCGGAATGAACACCGTGCCGCCCGCTTTCTCGACCGTTTCGACGAACGTGCGGAGCGTCGCGCCTGCGGCGATCGACAGCGGCTCGCCGCCGAAGTAGCTTTCGGTTCGCAGCCACGGCGCGAGCCCTTCGTTGATGTCGACGACGCTGCAGGTGACGGCGCTGCGCCCGGCCTCGGGCGGCAGCAGCGGGCCGTCGAACGCGACGCGCAGGAGCTGGTCCGGACTGTCCCCATAGGGCGGCCCCGCATACAGCTCGTAAGGCGCCTCGCTCCAGCGGTCGCCGCATTGGCGGTCGAGCGGCAGGCACGTGAAGTAGGCCCACGGACTGCGCACGAAGCACAGGCGATAGGTGTCGCGGACGCCTTCGAGATTCGCTTTCAGTGTCATGGCTCGCCTCTTCGTTCGACGCTCGCGGGGCCGGCACACCGGATGTGACGGGGCGTGCGATGCGACGATCATCGTTCCGCCGCCGCCCGGCGCGTTGACGCAGATCAACCGTGCGCCGCGCGCGGCCGGTTGACGTGGGTCAAGCGCGTGCGGCGGCGCGGCTCTATGCTGAAGCATCGATGGATCCGTTGCCCGTCCCGGCAGCGGCTACAGGAGGCTGTCATGCCCGTCATGAAGATTTCGTTTCCTCAAGATCCGCCGCCCGAATATTGTGCGCGCGATCTCGTCGTCGCATTCCCCGCGCTCGTCGACGGCGAGTACGTGCAATGCGCGATCACGGCCGAGGCGCTCGAGGATCATTTCGGCGCGGCATCGCTGAAGGAAGACGATCTGCTTACGGCGTTCGACCTGCACCGCGGCAAGATCGAGCATGCCGCGCGCCGGATGCTCACCGAGATCGGCGGCAAGCCGGTCTTGCTGCACAGCGGGTTCTTTCGATTCCTTTACGAGTAGCGCCCGCGCGCCGCGCGGCTTCGCGTTGCGCCGCGGCGGCCGATTCGGCAGGAGAGCGACATGACGTTGTCAGGCAACATTCAGGAAGGCGACTGGACGGTCGAAGTGACGACGTCGCCGGTGCAGGGCGGTTACGTGTGCGATATCAAGGTGATGCATGGCGCGCCGAGCGGCGCATTCAAGCACGCGTTCCGGCACAGCAGGACGTTTCCGACCGAGCGCGACGCGATGCTCGAGGGGCTGCGCGCCGGCATGACCTGGATCGAGCTGAAGATGTCGAAGGCGTTCAACCTGTGAGGGCGCGCGGGGCGCGCGCCGGCCGCGCGTAGCCGCCGCGTGCGGGCCCGCCCGCGGCCGTCAATCCTCGTCCGGGTCGTCGATCAGCTTGTGCCGCAGCGCGTAGCGCACGAGCGCCGCTTCGTGCGGCATCTGCATCTTCTCGAGAATTCGCGTCTTGTACGTGCTGACCGTCTTCGCGCTGACGCACAGCTCGTCGGCGATCTGCGTGAGCGTCTGTCCGGACGCGATCCGGCGGAACACGTCGAACTCGCGGTCGGAGAGCCGATGGTGCGGCAGCGTCTCGGCCGGCTCGTTCAGGCTTTGCGCGAAGCGCTCGGCCATCGCGAGGCTCACGTACACGCCGCCCGACGCGACCTTCGTCACCGCGCCGACGAGCTCCGAGCTCGCGCTTTCCTTCGTCAGATAGCCGGACGCCCCCGCCCGGAACGCGCGCACCGCGTACTGCTGCTCCGCGTGCATCGTCAGCACGAGGATCCGCAGCGCGGGCTTCTCGTCCTTGATCTGCTTGATGAGCTCGACACCGTTGCGTCCCGGCATCGACAGATCGAGCACGAGCACCTGCGCGGGCGTCGAGCGGATGAGCGAGATGGTCGTCGCGCTGTCGAACGCTTCGCCCGCGACCTCGAAGCCGGATGCATTCTGCAGGATGTGGCGCAAGCCGTCGCGCACGAGCGCGTGGTCGTCGGCAATCAAAACCTTGATCATGGGTGGAGATATTCCTGTCGAAACGATTGCGTCGGGGAGGTCGACTGGTGCGCGGCGCGTTCGGCGGCGGACGGAGCAGGGCGGTCGCACGGCTGCGCACCGCGCGGGCGGCCGGCCGCCGCGCAGCCGCGTCCGGCCCGGCCGGCGCCGAACGCGCCGGCGGCCGCGAACGCGCCGGCGCGGGCCCGCACCGGCGAACCGGTGCAGGGCACGGCGTGCATGCGTTCGTTTCGTACCGTCGCACGAGCGGTCGTCAAGCTTTTACTCCCCGGTCGAGGCCGGCTGCGATGCGGCGTCCCGAACGCACGGACACCCTCGCAAGTGGGCCACGGCCTCTTATCATGAATATTGAGATGAATTGTGCTCGAATTGGCTGTTTTTGGCTAATGGGATTGCGCAGCAGGCATGGCGAACGAAGCGACGCCGCATGTTCGACGAGCGTTGCGTAGGCCGTGCGCGCACCCCGAGCGCACACTTGATCCTCGTCAACGGCGGGCCGTGCGCGTCGCGCGAGACTCTCGGCAGGGCGTGTTCGCACGCGATCGAATGGTGTTCTCCCGGAGGTGTCGACCATGTACAAACGAATCTTCGCGGCGCTCGACGGCAGCCGCAGCGCAGGCGTCGCGCTGGACGAAGCGATCAAGATCGCCGAGACGTTCGGCGCAACGGTGACGGCCGTCTGCGTCGTCGAGCACAAGCCGCAACTCGTCGACGTCAATGCCGCGTACATCGAGCCGCAGGAGGAAGACGGCTCGGCGAGCGAGATCGCGACCCGCGTGCTCGCCGACGCGAAGGCGCGGCTCGCGCAGCATCACGTCGAAGGCACGGTGCGCGCGATCGATTCGTATGGCGAGGACGTCGCGGTGGTGCTGATGCGCACGGCCGCCGAATGCGACGCCGACCTGGTGGTGCTGGGCACGAGCGGACGCCATGGCATTCGCCGGCTGCTGCTCGGCAGCGTCGCGGAATCGCTGCTGCGGATCGCGGATCGGCCGGTGCTGCTGCGCCGCTACGACGAGTCCGCGCAGTGACGCGGATCGTCGCGCCCGGCTGTTGCATTGCGGCATCGGGCGCGCGTTCGCTGACGCGGCGAGACGGCATCAGTCGTCGGAATCGCCGGCTGAAAGCATCGCGAAAGCACCACGAACTGTACGACGCGAGCGCGATGTAAAAGCGAAAGGCGCCCGGAAGCGGGCGCCTTTCTTTCGTACATATCGGCCCGGGCCGGCGGGCGGTTGCGCCGATTCGGCGCCCCGGTATCCGTTCCGGCACCGGCTCGCGGACGCGGCGCCGCTCAGTGCGACAGCAGCACCGGCACCGTCATCGATTCGAGCATCGTCCGGGTGACGCCGCCGAGCACGCGCTCGTGCGTCCGTGTGTGGCCGTATGCGCCGAGCACGAGCAGGTCCGCGTGCAGGTCGGCTGCGCGGTTCAGCAGCACCGCGCCCGTTTCGACGCCGGGCACATGCGCCGACGCCGAGAACGACGCCTGGATGCCGTGCCTGCCGAGGTATGCGGCGACGTCGATGCCGGCAGGCGCGAGATCGGCGCCCGTCTTGCGGCGCCGCAGAACGCTTTCCACCGTCACGAAGCGCGCGCGCCTGAGGATCGGCAGCGCGTCCGTGACCGCGCGCGCGGCCTCGCGGCCGCCGTCCCACGCGACCAGCACGTTCTCGCCGAACGTGCGCATCGCGCCCGTGAACGGCAGCACGATCGCCGGAACGCCGCAGCTCATCACGACGTCGTCGACGAAATGCTGTTCGATGTACGCCGTGTCGTCGCCCGGATCGGGCTGGCCGAGCACGACGAGATCAGCGTGGCGCGCATGCAGCGTCGCGACGTCGGTGGGCGGGCCGGCCGGCGCGCGCCATTCGAAGTTGACGCCCGAGCGTTTGCCCGCGGCCGTGAAGCGCGCCTGCGCTTCGTCGCGCCGTGCGGCGTGCTGAGCCTCGTTCGCCGCGAGACGCAGGCTTTCGTCGCTGCGAAAGAGCGGCCGCAGCAGATCCTGGCACACGACGTACAGGCCGATCACATGTGCGTCCCAGCGCCGCGCGAGGTCGAGCGCGAACTCGGTGCGCGCATCGCTCTGGCGGCTGTCGTCGATATGGACAAGCAAAGTCTTGAATTTCATCACGCAGTCTCCGTCGGATGAGTCGCGTTCGCGTCGTCGGCCGGCACGCTGCGGGCAGGGATCATCATCACTGGGCAGCGGGCGTGGCGCAGCAGCCGCTCGGCGACGCTGCCGAGCATCAGCCGGCGCATGCCGCGCCGGCCGTGCGTGCCCATCACGATCAGGCTCGCGCCGATCTCGCGGGCCGCGCGCTCGAGGCGCTCGGCGATGTCCTCGCCCGGCGGCTCGACTTCGATGAGCCGCGGCGCGCCGGCGACGCCGCGCCGCGTCATCCGGCTCTGCGCGTCGTCGAGCACGCGCCGGCCTTCCTCGCGAAACGCGTCGATGAGGATCGACGGGTCATAGCCCGGCGTATCGAATGCGAACACCGGCATGTCGACGACGTAGACGGGCACGAGCCGCGCGCCTGTGTCGACGGCGAGCTGCAGCGCCGCGTCGAGCGCATGCGACGCGGTCTCGCTGCCGTCGAGCGCGACAAGAATGATCGAATACATGTTTGTCTCCCAACACCTTTTTCGTTCGGTCAACATCGGCCGCGCATCGCGCCGCCCGCCTGACCCGGATCACGCGCGCGGGGCTTGCCGTCCGCGCGCCTCTTCGGGCGGCTGCGGAGGCGCGCGGCGTTGCGCGGCTCAGTGCGACATCAGCACCGGCACCGTCATCGATGCGAAGATCGTACGCGTCACGCCGCCGAGGATCAGCTCCTTCCAGCGCGCGTGGCCGTATGCGCCCATCACGAGCAGATCCGAACCCGATTCGTACGCGTGCGACAGCAGCACGTCGCCGATCGACGAGTCGCGCGAGCGTTCGAGATCCCGCACGTCGATGTTCGCGTGATGGCGCGCGAGCGTGAGCGCGATGTCGGCGCCCGGAATCCGCCCGCCGGGCGGCTCCTGCGTGGCGCCGTTCACGGTGACGATCGTCGTCTTCGTCGCGAGTGCGAGGAACGGCGCCGCGTCGTGGACGGCCCGCGTCGCCTCGCGGCTGCCGTCCCACGCGACGAGCACGCGCGTGCCGAGCGCGGACGGCATGCCCGCGTACGGCAGCAGCAGCACCGGGCGGCCCGCCGACAGCACGAGCGTGTCGGGGAAGCTGTCGTCGACGTAGGTTTCGGGGTCGTCCGGATCGGTCTGGCCGGCGATCACGAGGTCTGCGTAGCGCGCGTAGTGCGGCACCGATTCGTTCGCGCGCGCATCGGCGACGATCCACTGTCCCTGCACGTTGGCGCGCGTCAGCTCCGCGTGGAACAGGCGCTCGAGCGCCGCGCGCTTCTCGCCGCGCCGCTTCTCCTGATCGGAGAAGTAGTCGGCGGTGCCCGCCATCACGTAGAACGACGTCGGCTCGGGCGTGTAGATCGCGAAGATCGCCGTCAAGTGAGCGCCGAACTGGCGCGCGAGCGTCAGCGCTGTTTCGAGCCGCGCGCGCGCGCGGTTGCTCGTGTCGAGATGGACCAGGATGCTCTTGTAGCTCATCGCTCGTTCTCCTTGGTTCCGGCGCCCGGTGCGCCGTCTGTGCGTATGCCCCCAGTCTATGAAGGGCGCGGGCGGGGCGCTTGACTCAGATCAAAGCCCGTCCGGCCGTCCGCCCGCTCGTGGGGGACGCCGCGCGCGAGCGCCGCACGCGGATGGGCCGCGGCGCTTGATTCGCGTCAACCGGCGCGCGCGGCAAGCGCATAGAGTGGGGCGCGAGGGGCATCCCACGCCCCGCGAGCGGAGAGACGACATGAAAGCGCTGGTGTATCACGGGCCCGGCAGCAAATCGCTGGACGAGCGCCCGATGCCGGAATTGGCGGCGCCGACGGACGTCATCGTGCGCGTCACGCGCACGACGATCTGCGGCACCGACCTGCACATCCTGAAAGGCGACGTGCCGAGCTGCGAGCCGGGGCGCATTCTCGGCCACGAGGGCGTCGGCGTCGTGCATCGCGTGGGCGCCGCGGTGGGCACGCTGAAGGAGGGCGATCGCGTGCTGATCTCGTGCATCTCGTCGTGCGGCCAGTGCGAATATTGCCGGCGCGGGATGTATTCGCACTGCGCGACGGGCGGCTGGATCCTCGGCAACCGGATCGACGGCACGCAGGCCGAATACGTTCGGATCCCGCACGCGCAGACGAGCCTGTACCGGATTTCGCCGGGCGCGGACGAGGAGGCGCTCGTGATGCTGTCCGACATTCTGCCGACGGGTTTCGAGTGCGGCGTGCTGAACGGCAAGGTGCAGCCGGGCTGCACGGTCGCGATCGTCGGCGCAGGACCGATCGGGCTCGCCGCGCTGTTGACCGCGCAGTTCTATTCGCCCGCGCAGATCGTGATGATCGATCCGGACTCGAACCGGCTCGCGGTCGCGAAGCGCTTCGGCGCGACCGCGTGCGTCGACAACGGCCAGGTCGACGCGGTCGCCGAGGTGAAGGCGCTGACGGGCGCGGGCGTCGACTGTGCGATCGAGGCGGTCGGCATTCCCGCGTCGTTCGAGCTGTGCCAGCAGATCATCGCGCCGGGCGGCGTGATCGCGAACGTCGGCGTGCACGGCGTGAAGGCGGATCTGCATCTCGAGACACTGTGGGACCGCAACATCACGATCACGACGCGGCTCGTCGACACGTCGAGCACGCCGATGCTGCTGAAGACCGTCGGCTCGGGGAGGCTCGATCCGAAGCAACTGATCACGCACCGTTTTCGGCTCGCCGACATCGGACAGGCGTACGAAACCTTCGGCCACGCGGCGAACACGCGCGCGCTGAAGGTCATCATCGAAGTGTCCGAGTAGGCGCGCGGACGGCGCGGGCCGCGTGAGCCGCTCGCGCGGCCGCCGTTTGCTGTCGTTTGTTGTCGTTCGCTGTCGTTCGCTGTCGTTCGCTGTCGTTCGCGATTCCGCCCGGTTTCTCGAAGCCGGGCGGACGCGCGCGCTCGCTTGCTTGCACGAGCGGGTCACGAAACGCGTTTAGAATGCGGGTTGCCGATCTACGCCGCGCACGCGCCGCGGCCGGCGCCGCGGCGATTCGCGGGCGCCGACGCCACCCGGCTCGGCATTCGTCGCGTTCGAGGTGCGTTCGTGTGGCATTTTCCCCAGGCTATTCCCGCGTCGCTCGGTCCGTGGGCCGTGTTCGCCAGCGTGCTCGTCACGCAGCTCGGCATGCCCGTTCCGGCCGTGCCGATGCTGATCGTCGGCGGCACGATGGCGGCGATGGGCCAGGCGTCCTATGCGAGCATGCTCGGTGCGGCGGTCGCCGCGACCGTGCTCGCCGATTCGATGTGGTTCTTCGCCGGCCGCGCGCGCGGCCGGCGGCTCCTCAACGCGCTCGTGCGCTTCTCGCTGTCGCTCGACACGACGCTGCGCGTCGCGCGCAAGGTGTTCGAGAAGCACGGCGCGCCGCTCCTCGTGCTCGCGAAATTCCTGCCGGGCCTCGGGCTCGTGTCCGCGCCGCTCCTCGGCACGACGGCCGTCGCCGTCTGGGTGTTCCTGCTGTGGGACGTCGCCGGCGCGTCGCTGTGGGCGAGCGTGTGGCTCTTCGGCGGCGCGGCGCTGCACGACGAGATCGTGCGGCTGATGCAGTGGGTGAGCGCGAGCGGCGGCACGCTGTTCGACGCGTTCGCGGCGATCTTCGTCACGTTCGTGCTGTACCGCTGGGTGATGCGTGTCCGCTTTCGCCGCTGGCTCGCGAAAATCCGCATCAGCCCGCAGCAACTCGATGCGATGCTGAAATCGGCCGCGCCGCCCGTCGTTTTCGACGCGCGGCCACGCGCGGTGCGCGACAAGGAAGCGTACCGGATCGCGGGCGCCTATCCGCTCGATCTCGATTCGCCCGATCCGCTGCATCCCGACCTGATGACGCGGCCGATCGTCGTCTACTGCGTATGCCCGAACGAGGCGACCGCGAAGCGCATCGTCAGCCAGTTGCAGCGCAAGCGCATCCGCCACGCGCTCGCGCTGAAGGGCGGCCTCGACGCGTGGGAAAAGCTCGGCTATCCGGTCGAGCCGCTGCCCGCCGACTTCGACGCCGCGCGCTACGTCGCGCCGCCCGTCGAGCCGGATGACGGCGGTGGTTATCCGGTGCGCGCCGGCTTGACGGACTAGCCGCGCCGATCGCGGCGGCGGCTCGCCGAGCCGAAGCCGCCGCGTTGCTGCGCCGCGCTGTCGCTTCGACGCTTCGCACGAAACCCATCCCGACCGGTCACGAACCCGCCCATGCCCGCGCGTCCCGCCTCTGCCGTCCGTCCGCCGATTCCGCGCACCGTGTGGGCGCTCGGCTTCGTCAGCCTGTGCATGGACTTGTCGTCCGAGCTGATCCATGCGCTGCTGCCGATCTATCTCGTCACGACGATGGGGATGAGCGTCGCGGCGCTCGGCGTGCTCGAAGGCGCGGCCGAGGCGACTGCGATGATCGTCAAGATCTTCTCCGGCGCGCTGAGCGACTGGCTCGGCCGGCGCAAGGCGCTGCTCCTGCTCGGCTACGGGCTCGCCGCGCTGACGAAGCCGCTGTTTCCGCTCGCGGGCGGGCCGTCTACGGTCGCCGCCGCACGGCTGCTCGACCGCGTCGGCAAGGGCATCCGCGGCGCGCCGCGCGACGCGCTCGTCGCCGACATCGCGCCGCCCGAGATCCGTGGCGCGTGCTTCGGGCTGCGCCAGTCGATGGATACGGTCGGCGCGTTCGCGGGCCCGCTGCTCGCGATCGCGCTGATGCTCGCGTTCGCCGATCACATCCGAATCGTGCTGTGGTTCGCGGTGGTGCCCGCTTTCCTGGCGGTCGTGCTGATCCTGATCGGCGTCGACGAGCCGGCGCCTGCGCCCGCCGCGGCGCGCACGTTTCGCTCACCGCTGCGCTGGCGCGCGCTGCGCGAGTTTTCGGGGCGCTATTGGTTCGTCGTGCTGATCGGCACCGCGTTCACGCTCGCTCGCTTCAGCGAGGCGTTCCTCGTGCTGCGTGCGCAGCAGGCGGGTCTCGACATCGCGTGGATTCCGGCCGTCATGGTCGTGATGAGCGTCGCGTATGCGGCGTCTGCGTATCCGGTCGGCATCGTGTCCGACCGGTTCGGCGCGCGCGCGCCGCTCGCGGCCGGCATGCTGCTCCTGATCGCGGCCGATCTGCTGCTCGGCGCGAGCGCGTCGGTGACGACGCTCTTCGCGGGCGTCGCCGTGTGGGGGCTGCACATGGGCTTCACGCAGGGGATGCTGGCGGCGCTCGTTGCGGAAACCGCGCCGCCGGACCTGCGCGGCACCGCGTTCGGCGTGTTCAATCTCGCGGGCGGGATCGCGATGCTGGCGGCGAGCGCGCTTGCCGGCTGGCTGTGGGAGCACCACGGCGCGCCGACGACGTTCTTCGCCGGTGCGGCGCTCGCCGCCGTCGCGCTCGCGATGTGCGGCTTCGTTCGGCGAGGGGCGGGACAGGCGGCGTGATGGCGGGCGGCTGACGGGCGACGGCATGTGCTCGCGCCGGCCCTCGGGCGAGCGCGAAGCGTGAGCGTTCGTGCGGATTTCGACCGACTCGACCGTCCTCCGCTGTTTTCCGAATCCGTCGTCGCGGCCGGCCGCGCAGGGCGCTCGGAAAGCGCCGATGCATCGTGGCGCGTCGGCGGGGCGGCGTCGCTCGGATTGCGTTCGATGTTTAGACGACCATCATGACGATGCCGTGAGTGACGATCGGCAATTGGCGATCGGCGGCCGCAGTGAGCGGCTCAACGCCGGCTCGTTCGGAGGCGCATGTTCGAGCCATTGGCCCTCCGCGATTCACGCGATGACGGCTGTCTCGGCACCGATCTCGATCTCGAATGCCCGTTGGAAACGACAGCGTGATCGCGCATGTCTCAACGCGTCGCTTCGTGCATCGCCATCGAAATTTCATCGACTCGTTCGATGACGGAAGCGATCGTTCGCGCACGACGATCGCCTGCGACGCTGCTCCGCCGCACATTGATCGACACACGCCGCGAACGCCCGCTCGAACGTCTTGCGGACCGATCTCCGTCACCCGCTCGCCCCGTTTCCCGCATGCAAGACTGCGCGGCCTACAGGGTTTTAAAAACGCTCTATGCTCAACGCTCCTTCAACGAGCGTGTTCGCAGCCTTCCGGATAAACATATCTCGTTTTCTTTGTTTCACACGCGCGACTGACGATATAGGGTTCGCCGATATGACCATCGATACAGAGTCGTCCTCTTCCATTCCGCTCGCATGGATCGCGGGCGTCGGCGCGAGCGCCGGGCTCGGCGCGGCCGTTGGCCGGCGCTTCGCGCGCAGCGGCTTCGCGGTCGTGTTGACGGGGCGCACGCACGAACGCGTCGCAGCGGTCGCGGACGAGATTCGTGCGCAAGGCGGCATCGCGCACGTCGCGAGCGGGGACATCGCGAACGAAGCCGATGTTGAGCGCCTCGCCGTCGAAGTGCGCACGCTCGGCACACTGCGGGCCGCGGTGTTCAACGCAGGCAACGCGGTGCGTGCGCCGACGCTCGAGCTGAGCGCCGCGCAATTCGAGCACGCGTGGCGCACGAACGTGATCGGCGGCTTTCTGTTCGCGAAGGCGGCGCTCGCGCAACTGCTCGACGCGGGCGACGACGCGCCCCGCAGCCTGCTGTTCACGGGCGCGACGGCGTCGCTGCGCGGCCGGCCGCCGTTCGCCGCGTTCGCATCGGCGAAGGCCGGTTTGCGATCGCTCGCGCAGACGCTCGCGCGCGAGTTCGGGCCGCGCGGCATTCACGTCGCGCACGCGGTGATCGACGGCGGCATCGACGGCGAGCGCCTGCGCAGCGCAGCGCCCGACCAGGCCGCGCAAGCGGGCTCGGACGGGCTGCTGTCGCCCGACGCGATCGCCGAGAGTTACTGGCAGCTGCATGTGCAGCACCGTAGCGCGTGGACGCAGGAACTCGATCTGCGTCCGTACAAGGAAGCGTTTTGACGAGGAGTAGTCGCGATGAGCACGGTCATCGAAGCGCGGCCGCCTGTGCAGGCAGGCGGCGAGATCGAAGCAGAGGTCAACTATCTGGCGAAGGGTGACGCGCGCACGATCGCGCCCGACGATCTGGTGCCGAGCGACCTCGTCTATCGCGACAAGGTCGGCGACACCTATTCGGTCGTCGCGAATTCCGCGCACCACTGGTTCTACTTCCCGCGGCTGCGCGCCGACGAGACGCTGCTGCTGAAGATCTACGATTCGCTCGACGACGGCCGCGCTTGCCTCACCGCGCGCACCGCGTCCGACGCGTCCGACGACGCGCGTGACTGCTGCGCCGCGCCGGAGCATCGAGGTGCGCGCGCTCGTGTTCTGGCCGGCGGCTGCGTGAGCGTCGGCGGCAAGCGGCGATGGCGTCGCGGCGAATAGAGTAGAGCCCCGGTCGATCGACCGGAACGGGTTTCGTTTGCATCGCGCGCCGGAGATACGAACGGCGTGATGCGGCAAGGTGCGATGCGGCGAGCCACGGAAGGCCTCGCGACGCCTTGGCTCGCTGCATGCCTTCGCCGCCTCTGGCGGCACCGGTTTCATCCGCGGCCGCGTGAGCGGCCCAGCGTTTGCGCCGCCACATTGCCGTTTGCATGCGATAGAAACGGCTGGCGACGAGCGCCATATTCTTCATATAATTGCCGCTGCATTTCGACCGAGCGTGCAATGCCGATCCGAGCGCCGACGCAAGTTGCGAGGTTCGCTCGATCATCGCCGACTTCCCGAGCAACACGAAACAGATGCGCGCCCGTGGCACGCGCGCTTGTTCATGCTTGTCGGGCGGCGGCGTGCGCGCGTGCTTCGGCACGATCGGATGCGCGTTGCGCGATGCGTCGCGACACCCGGCCGAATTCGGACGCTGCGCCACTGCGTTGCGATTGACGGAATGAAGCGGTTCGATCGCGATTCGCTTTCGATCGGGCGCGGTGATCCGATTCGCCGCCGGGCGTCGCGCCGTCTTCGCGAAGCGGTCGGCAGCGGCGGAGCACGCGGCCGGGGCCGCAGGCTGTAAGCCGTGAAATCGCACGCCGCGCGCAACACGCCACGGTCTTCCCTCGACACGACATCACAGCGGCGCACACCCGCGCGCCGACAGGAGACATGGGTGACTTCACAAGACGAACGGCTGCACCGCGGCCTGGAGGAGCGGCACATCAACCTGATGGCGCTCGGCGCGACGATCGGCGTCGGCCTCTTTCTCGGCTCCGCCGCCGCGATTCGTTCCGCGGGCCCGGCGATCCTGCTGACCTACATCCTCGGCGGCGTCGCGATCTTCCTCATCATGCGCGCGCTCGGCGAAATGGCGATCGACAATCCGGTCGCGGGCGCGTTCAGCCGATACGCGCAGGACTACATCGGGCCGCTCGCCGGGTATCTGACGGGCTGGACCTACTGGTTCATGTGGATCGTCACGTGCATGGCGGAAATCACCGCGGTCGGCGTCTACATGCACATGTGGTTTCCCGGCGTGCCGAACTGGATCTGGACGTTCGCCGCGCTGATGGTGATGGGCGCGGTGAACTTCATCGCGGTCAAGCTGTACGGCGAGTTCGAATTCTGGTTCGCGCTGATCAAGATCGTGACGATCGTGCTGATGATCGCGGGCGGCGGACTGATGATCGTCACGGGCGTCGGCAACGGCGGCGTGGCGACCGGCATCTCGAATCTGTGGGCGCACGGCGGCTTCATGCCGAACGGCTTCTCGGGCGTCGTCGGCGCGCTGCCGATCGTGATGTTCGCGTATCTCGGCGTCGAGATGCTCGGGCTCACGGCGGGCGAAGCGCGCAATCCCGAGAAGTCGCTCGCGAAGGCGGTGAACTCGGTGTTCTGGCGCGTCGTGATCTTCTATGTCGGTGCGCTGTTCGTGATCATGTCGATCTACCCATGGAACCAGATCGGCACGCAAGGCAGCCCGTTCGTGATGACGTTCTCGCGGCTCGGCATTCCGGCCGCCGCCGGCGTCATCAACTTCGTCGTGCTGACGGCGGCGTTGTCGTCGTGCAACAGCGGGATCTTCAGCACCGCGCGGATGCTGTTCAATCTCGCCGAGCAGGGGCAGGCGCCCGAGCGGCTCGCGTCGGTGAATCGGCGCGGCGTGCCGGTGTACGGCGTGCTGATCTCGGCGGCGCTGCTGTTCGTTGGCGTCGTGCTCAACTACTTCGCGCCTCAGAAGGTGTTCGTGTGGCTCACGTCGGTATCGACGTTCGGCGCGATCTGGACCTGGTGCGTGATCCTGATCGCGCAGTTGCGCTTTCGCCGCCGCGTGTCGGTCGAGCGTCTCGCGCGGCTGCCGCTGCGCGTGCCGTTCCATCCGGTGTCGTCGCTCGTCGCGCTCGCGTTTCTCGCCTTCGTCGTCGTGCTGATGGCGTTTTCGCCCGACACGCGCGTCGCGCTCGTCATCGGGCCGCTGTGGATCGCCGCGTTGACCGTGTATTACTACGCGTATCAGGCGGGGCGGCGCGCGCAGTTGACGTCGCCGACGGACGGGTGAGCGTAGCGCGGCGCCGGACGAGGGCGATCGGGCGACAACGGGCACGCGTTCGCGCGCTCGTTGTCGATTGCGCTGGCAGGCGTGTTATCGCGTCGCTGCGCGACGGATGCGTTCGTGCGTTCGCGGCTGTTTCATCGTTCGATTTGCAAGGGAAAAGCGCGCTGCGGGTGTGCTCGATGTCGGCACGCGATGCGGCTTCCGATTGCGTGCGGGAGTTGCGGACGTGATCGCAAGCGCGACATGTCGCGTTGGCCCACGCGATCGATTCGGCCGCGCCACGGAAAGCGCCCGCAAAGCGATCCGCACCGCACGTGTCATACGCCACGCATGCGGCGAACCTGCGCATCGCGCATCACACGCAATCCGTACGCGCGATGCGTGGCATGAAGGAAGACATGTGAACGAACACACCGACAAACGACGCGACAGGTGCTGCTCGCGATTCAAATCGTTTCAAATGGCGAGATGAAGCTGCGCTCGTCTTTCAGACGCCCGCATCGATTAATTCCGATACGGCCTGGTTGGGCTCGACGCCGCAATGACGACACCAGTCGAGATAAAAGAGAATATCGACATAACGTTCTCCTCGTTCGATCTTGGAGAGATAGGACTGGTCGATGCTCAGACGCTCAGCCAATTGAGTCTGGGTGAGGCCTGCCGCTCTTCTCAGCGCGCGCAAATGCGTGCGTAGAATGACATAACGAGGGTGATGAATGGAAGGGAGCATGGGCGAATGCTCCCTGCTGAATCGAAATAGTCCACCTTGGCCTAATTGGGCTATGATAGCCGAAAACTGACTTCGACACTATTCAACACAACAACGCGGTTTTCGATTGTCGGTCGAAAAGAGGCAGTGGAATCTACGGGGAAATGGTAATGGCAACATACAAGGAATTGCTTGCCCAATTAGATGTTTTGAAGCAGCAGGCGAAGACCGCGCGCGCGGTCGAACTGCCCGACGTGCTCGTCGAGCTCCGCAGAAAGATCGTCAAGTACGGTCTCACGCAGAAAGATCTGTTTCCGCCGCGTCTCGGACGTCCGAAGAAAGCCGACGCGCTGCCGAAGCCGCGCTATCGCGATCCGGAAACGGGCGCGTCCTGGACGGGGCGCGGCCGCGCGCCCGCGTGGATCGCGGGGCAAGATCGCGAGCGATTCCTGATCGAATAGCGCACTGACTGTGATCGCACGTGATGCGCTTCGTGCGCGTCTGGCCGCGGCGCGCTGTCGAGTAGGGCGTCGCTTGTGCGCGTTCGTGCGTTCGTGCATTCGCACGTTTGCGAATGAGGTCTTCGCGAATGACGATAGTGTGCGTTCGCGCATGCAGCCCGTGCAGTTTCGATCGACATGATGGGATGCGTGGCGGTTGCCGTCGGCATCGGCGACATACGACGTTCGTGTAATTCGAGGCATCCGAAGCATCGATCCGATATCCGATGCCGACGTCACGACACGTCGCCGCGCGTGTGCGACGACGTGACGATCAACGCGCGGCGTCCGTCCGCGCAGTCCCGACGCGCTCGCCGAAGCGCTCGTAATTCTCATGCGGCTGCGTGGGTTCGCGCGACGGCGAAGTTTGCTTGCCGTCGGCGATCGATGCGCGTCGGGCATGTTCGGCGATACGTCTCGTCTCGTCGAGCCGAGTCGAGCCGGACATCGCGCAACGCAGCATCGCGCAACGTCGGGCCCGCCGCCGTCATGCGCGATCGGAAATCGCGGCGCAACGTCGGGCCCGGCACCCGTTCGCGCGTATACGCGAGGCGCCCGGCTAGCGTCCGGAATTCGAGATCCGCAGCCTTGCCGCCTTGCTCCGGGCCGGAATCCACGTCGCGGCAAACAGCGCGAGCGCGACCCCGCCGAGCGCGACGTCGCCCACCAGATGGATGTGCTCGCCCGGCATTATCAGACCCTGCACGAACATCAGGCCGAAATGAGCGACATTCGCGACGACCGTGAAGTCGAGAAACAGCTTGTGCTCGAACAGATCGTTGGCGGCCTCCCACAGGAAGACGCCCCACACGACGTAGATCGCCGAGATCATCAATTCGTAGTGCTCACCGCCACCGTGCACGCCGCCCCACCGCACGAGGCGCAATATCAGAAGGCCGACGGGATCGCCCGCGACCTGATGGTCGATGCCGAGCAGGATCGTGACGATCGCCGTGCCGAAGAACAGCAGGAACGACACGCCGAGCAGGCGCGTGATCAGCGATAGCCACGGCGAGGCTTGCGGCCAGTCGCGCCGCTGTATCGAATTCGAAGACATGAAATACACCGTTTGCGTGAGATTGGACGTGCCGAGCGATTCGACGCGAGGCCGCCGCGCTCGTGCTCGCGGACGGCGCAGCGATCGCCAACGCATCGCGTGTCGGCGATCGCGCTTCGCTCAGCTCGCTTGGACCGTCATCGGATGCAGCGGAATGCGCCGCGGCGCCGCATTGGCCGCATATCGCGCATTGCTCGCGTCGATGTTCGCGAGCAGCCGGTCGAGCGTCGCGAAGTGCCTGCGGTTGTCGTGATCCCAAGGATGGAAGCCGGGCTTGAAGTAGGCAAGCGTTCGCGGCGTCAGTTTCACGAGGCCCTTCGCGAAGAATCTCGCGAACGCCCACTTGCCGGAGACCTTGCCGTGCATGCGCCGGTGCGCGTTCATGAGCGCGATGTGGAAATAAAAGTTCGTTCCCCAGAACACGGCGCTCGTCAGCACCATCGACCCGACGCGCATCAGATAGCGCATCGGCCCCGGCTTCATTACCGCGTTCCACACGTCGAACGCGACTGCCTTGTGCTCGGTTTCTTCCATCGAATGCCAGAGCCACATGTTCGCGTACGCGTCGGCCGAGTCGTGGAAATGCTCGAAATTGCTGAGCAGCATGTCGGTCATGATCGCTGTGTAGTGCTCGAACGCGATCGTCTGCGCAAGCCGAAGCGGCGGCGGCAACACCTTCTGCATCAGGCCCGTGAATTTCCAGAAGCCTCGGTCGAGCCGGTGAGCCGGATAGCCGGCGGCTTCGGCGACGTCGTTGAATTCGACGTGTTCGCGGCTATGCATCGCCTCCTGCCCGATGAAACCCTGGACCTGATTCAGTAGTTCGGGATCCTGAATGCGATCCCGATAATGGCGGACCGAATCGATGAAAAAGCGCTCGCCTGCCGGGAACATCAGCGACAGCGCGTTGAAGTAATGCGTGTTGACCACGCCGTTCACGTGCCAATTGCCGATGCGATCGGGCGGAAGGGCGAAGCGGACGTCGCGGCGGACAATAGCAGGCATCGGGTCTCTCCATATCTTGCGAATCGATGGTGCGTCCGCATCGAATTGGCGCATCGCGGGCGGACACGGAAGGTCGAGCCGTCCTGGTTCCGTGCGCGGAATCCCGGTGACTCTTTTTGATAACGATCGTTACGCAATGAACGCTACGCCGCGATTTGATCGTTGTCAACTGGGTCAGTGTTTGATGTATTGACTGGGCGGCCCAGGGCGGAACGATTCCGTCGACGAGGGCGTTGATCACACGGGTCCGTTTGGCCGGAGACTCGAGCCCGGAGCTTCAGGGCCGGCGCGTGCCCGATACGTTGTGCAATGCAGCAGCGCGTCGAGACCCACCGCGTGGCGTGCCTTGCCATGACGCGTCGATCACGCCGCCGCCGCCCGCTTAACGCCGCCGCGCATATCGATCTGCGGATAAATTCGTGGCGGCTCGCATCCGGCCGGCCCAGAATCGTCGGCATTCCCAACGACACGCTTCGCAAGCGAGGCCGACCGCCGATGAGCCGAGATCTGTTGCTCCTGCTGGAACCCGGGTTTACTGATCCCCAACACCCGGGCGAGCGTTTCGTCTGCCCCGGCAGCGTGCCGATCGAAGGCTTGCTCGCGAGCGATCCGTCGAAGCAGGCGCGTCTCGACATTCGACGGCTGCCATTCGCGCGGCCGCGCGAAGCGGCGATCGCCGCGCTCGACGCCGATCACCAGGGGCTGCCCGCGCTCGTCTTCGGCGACGATGCGCCGCCGCCCGACGATGCGCTGACGCTCGGCGACAAGCGCTTCGTTACCGATTCGCGCCGCATCCTCGAACTGCTCGCGGAGCGGCACGGCTTTCCGAAGCTGCATTGAGCGGCGACGCGGCCCGAGAGCGGCGCGGCCGCGCAGTGTGAGTCGAAGCGCGCATCGACGCACGCCGTCGCCGGTTCGCCGTTTCCGCGCCGCTTTCCACGATCATTGACGACCCACGTCCTGAAACGGCCGCCGCGCCGGCGATTGCATCTGAACGTCAACATCCTGCATTCGGGCTTCGTACCGTCCGCGTGGCGGGTCGACGAAGCCGATCCGCGCGCGTTCGTCGACGTCAGGCATTACGTGCGCGTCGCGCGGATCGCCGAGGCGGCGAAGTTCGACACGGTGTTTCTCGCGGACAACGCGGCGATCGTTGATCAGATCGACTTTCGTCCGATCACCGCGCTCGAACCGGCGATCCTGCTCGCGACGATCGCCGCTGCGACGACGCATATCGGCCTCATCGGCGCGGCGTCGACGAGCTACAACGAGCCATTCAATCTCGCATGCCGCTTCGCGTCGCTCGATCACGCGAGCGACGGACGCGCCGGCTGGAACGTCGTGACGACGGCCGATCTCGGCTCCGCGCGCAATTTCGGCCTGGACGCGGTGCCCGATCATGCGCAGCGCTATGCGCGCGCGGCGGAGCTCGTCGACATCTTGAAGGCGCTGTGGGACAGCTGGGACGACGATGCGCTCATCGGCGACAAGGCGAACGGCCGCTTCGTCGACACGCGCAAGGTGCGGCCGATCGCGCACCGCGGCGCGCATTTTCGCGTGCACGGGCCGCTGAACCTGCCGCGTCCGCCGCAAGGGCATCCGGTGCTCGTGCAGGCGGGCGGCTCGGCCGACGGGCGCGCGTTCGCCGCGCGGCACGCGGAGGCGGTGTTCTCCGCCTCGCAATCGTTCGACGAGGTGCTCGGCTATGCACGCGAGCTGAAGGCCGCGGCGGCCACGTTCGGCCGCGGCGACATCAAGGTGCTGCCGGGTCTCACGACGATCGTCGGCGCGACCGACGCCGACGCGCTGCGCCGCCGCGACGCGCTCGTCGACCTGATCCCGCTGCGCTACAGCCTGAACCGGCTCGCGGGTACGCTCGGCGTGCCGGTCGAGCGGCTCGCGCCCGACGCGCCGCTGCCCGACGATCTCGCGCTGCCGGACGGCGGCAACGGTGATCACACGTTCTTCGAGGCGACGCTCGCGAGCGCGCGGCGGCACCGCTACACGGTGCGTGAGCTGATGCGCGCGATGGCGAGCGGCGCAGGGCATCGGGTGATCGTCGGCATGCCTGAGCAGATTGCCGACGACATCGCGCATTGGCTCGAAGCCGGCGCGGCCGACGGCTTCAACCTGATGCCGGACGTGCTGCCGGACGGCCTGCAGGATTTCGTCGACGGCGTCGTGCCGATCCTGCAGCGGCGCGGGATCTGCCGCACCGAATACGAAGGGACGACGCTGCGCGATCATCTCGGTCTCGTGCGGCCAGGTAGTTCGGGCGGACGCGAGCGCGCGTGAGCCGCGATCCGCTCAGTCGGGCCGCTTCGGCGGCGCATGCGCCTGCTCGATCTGCTCGGCGAGCCGATGCGCGGCGATGCGCTTTTTCGTCGCCTGTCGCCCGATTTGCCGATACGCTTTCTCTTCCCTGATTCCATGTATTCGTAATAGCGGCGTCTTCGCGTCGTCGAGCGCGCGCTGCGATTCCACCCGCTGCTCGAGTTGCGCGATTCGCCGCGATGTTCATCTTCGCGCCAGCGCCGGCGGCATGCGAGCGCCATCGCGCTCAGGAGCCCGAACGACCGGACGGGCGTCGACAGCATGCATTCGACGTCGATTCGTAGCAGCATGTCGAGAATCGCCGGACTCTCATGGTCGCGATCGCGCAGACAGGCGGGCGTCCATCGTCCTCGAGCCACGGGATCGACAAATCGGGCCGCACCGCCAGCACGACGAGCACGACGAGCACGACGAAATCGGCGCGCTCGGGCAGCGCGGCGGGCGACGGCCATCGCCGTTGCGGCGGCGGGAACGATCGATGCATCGCAGCGGTGATCATGCGAATCGCGGCGCGAGTGCGAACGACGCTTCACGCGACGCAACGCCGGCGCGCAGCGAAGCAGCGGCGCGGGTATCATTCGACGCTTCCGAGCCATCGCGCGGCGGCTTCGTGCCGCGCCCACCACGGGATACCCATGAGCTTGCACAAGATCATCTATGACACGGACCCGGGCGTCGACGATTCGATGGCGCTCGTGTTCCAGGTGCTTCATCCGGACATCGAACTGCTCGGCGTGA
The DNA here is from genome assembly GCF_001522845.1 of Burkholderia sp. BDU5. Lineage (NCBI taxonomy): Bacteria > Pseudomonadati > Pseudomonadota > Betaproteobacteria > Burkholderiales > Burkholderiaceae > Burkholderia > Burkholderia sp. BDU5. Next base: position 90,997 of record NZ_LOWC01000125.1, read on the forward strand.
CGAGCGTGTTCGGCAACGCGACGATCGACACGACGACCCGCAACGCGCTCTATCTCGCGGGCCGCTTCGCACCCGGCGTGCCCGTCGCGCGCGGCGCGGCGGCGCCATTGCGGCGGCCGGCGCCCGAGCCGCTCGGCGGCATCCATGGCGACGACGGTCTCGGCAACACGGGCCTCAGCTTGTCCGTCGACGTCGCGCACGCGCCGAATCTCGATGCGCGGCCCGCGCATCGCTTCATCATCGACACGGTGCGCGCACATCCGCACGAAGTCACGCTGCTCGCGGTCGGTCCGCTGACGAATCTCGCCCACGTGCTCGCCGAGGACCCCGAGGTCGCGACGCTGGTCAAGCAGGTCGTCATCATGGGCGGTGCGTTCGGCACCGCGGGCGTGCTCGGCAACGTGTCGCCCGCCGCCGAGGCGAACATCTTCGGCGATCCCGACGCGGCGGACATCGTGATGTCGGCGTCGTGGCCGCTCGCGATCGTCGGGCTCGACGTCACGCAGAACACGATCATGACGACCGAGTACCTCGCCGCGCTGCGTGACGACGCGGGCGACGTCGGCCGCTTCGTGTGGGACGTGTCGCGCCATTACGAGGCGTTCCATTGCGCGAGCGCGGGGCTCGCGGGCATCTACGTGCACGATTCGTCGGCGGTCGCGTACGTGGTTGCGCCGCAGCTGTACAAGACGCGCACGGGCCCGGTGCGCGTGCTGACGGGCGGCATCGCGGTCGGCGAGACGATCCAGAAGCCGGCGACGATGACCGTGCCTGCGCCGGACTGGGACGGGCGGCCGCCGCGCGACGTGTGCGTCGGCGTCGATGCGGACGCGATGCTCGCGCTTTATCGGAAGACGCTCATCGGCTGACGGGCGGCTTGCGGCTCGCGGAGGATGTCGTGCTCGATGCGGCGTCGAAGCCGACCGTCTGCAGGAAGCGCTCGAACGTCGCCGCGTCCGCGTACGATTTCTGCGTGCCGAAGCCCGTCACCGAATGCGCGGCATATGCGGATGCGAGCCGCATCGCGGCGGGCACGTTGCCCGTCGCGACATAGTGGCGCGCGAAGCAGCCGATGTACGCATCGCCCGCGCCCGTCGTGTCGCGCGCATCGACCGCGACGGGCGGCACGCGCACGATTCCCGTGCGCGACACGAGCAGCGAGCCTTTGTCGCCGAGCGTGACGAGCACGTTCTTCAACCCGCGCTTGACGAGCGAGCCCGCCGCGCGCGTGACCGCATCGAGCGTGTCGGTCGACATGCCCGACACGAGCGCGAGCTCGGTTTCGTTCGGCACGAGGAATTCGAGCTTGGCGAGCCGCGCGAAGTCGAGGCCGGAGACGCCGGGCGCGGGATTCAGCAGCACCGGGATGCCGCGCGCGGCGGCGAAATCGATCGCATAGTTGACCGTATCGATGTCGATCTCGAGTTGCAGCACGACGAGGCGGCTCGCCTCGATCTTCGCGGTCGCCGCGTCGATGTCGGCCGGCCTCAGATGCAGGTTCGCGCCCTTGACGATCAGGATCCGGTTGCGCGAATCGGGGCTCACGAAAATCGGCGCGACGCCGCTCGATACGCCGGACACGCGGCGCACGTGCTCGGTATCGATGCCGACGCGCTCGAAGTTGCGCAATGTGTTGTCGGCGAACAGATCGTCGCCGACCTTCGACACCATCACGACACGTGCGCCGAGCTTCGACGCGGCGACCGCCTGGTTTGCGCCCTTGCCGCCGCAGCCGATCTCGAAGTTCGGCGCTTCGAGCGTTTCTCCGTCGGCCGGCATCCGCGTGACGTAGGTCACGAGATCGACCATGTTGCTGCCGATTACGGCAATCGTCTCCATCTGTGGTGTCCTCGGAATGGTTGTCATGATTATCGTGATTGTCGTGATTGTCGTGCGAGCGCGTGTCGGAACTCGCCTCCGAATGGAATCACATCGGCGGCGCGCACTCAATCGTTTTTGCGGGCGCGGTGCAATCGATGCGGGCAGCCGCGATCGGTCGCCTGTTCGTTCGTGCGCGGCTTGAAAGACGTTTTGGCATCCGACATTTTTACGTGGGCGCAGCGAAGTCGGGGACAATCGCGGAATCCGGCGAATCGGCTGGTATAGTGGCGCGCTTTGTTGCCGATGTCGTTGTCAGTGAATGAATAAGTTGTTTCTCGTGCTCAAATGGTCTTTCGTATCGCTGATCGTCGTCCCGGCGACGGCGAGCCGGGCCGGCGGACAGAACCCGTTCGACATGGCCGACGTATCGCCGCACACGTTCGCCGCGAAAGAGATCAATCGATCGGCCGCCGATGCGTCGAGCTACGGGTCGCCCGTGACGTCGGTGTTCGGTGATGCGAAGGGCGCGCTGCCATCGTTCGAAGCGAAGCGGCGGAGTGGGGCGGGCGCCGTCAAATTCGCCGACGAGCTCGGGGCGGCCGAGCGACGCCAACGGCTCGCGGAAGAAGATCGCGCCGTGCAGCGATTGCGCGATTCGCATCATGATCCGCGCGGCAAGTGGCCGGGTCGGGCTAGTTCGCCGGGCGTGCCGGGCCGCCCGGAAATCGTGGTCGAAAAGCCCGTGCCCGGCGTCACGTGCGCGAGCGAGGCGGGTAATTCCATCGGGTGCAGCACGGGCTTTTGAGCGTCACCGCGCAGGGTGTTCTGGGCGGCGCGTTGGCGGCGGGTTCTCGCCAATCCGGAGCCGCGTGACGCTCACGGCGCGAGGTCGATGAGCGCGGATGGCGACGGCCGATATGCGCACGCGCTGCGACATGTTCGCTGCGATTGTTTTGCCGGACGAATGCATGCGGCTTGCCGCTGGAAGGAAGGCGATCACGCCAGCGCTCGCGCGACACGGAAGCCGAAATACAGTTTGCCGTGATTGCGCGTGAGCGTCGCGATTGTCGGGCGTCGTCGCGCAGAATTCCGACGCATGCCGGACGGCGCACGCGGCGCGCGAACAAGCGAACAAGCGAACAAGCGAACAAGCGAACAAGCGAACAAGCGGGCCGCGGCCACTGCAATCGTGGTGTGACCGGCGTCGGACCACGAAGCGCGCCACCCACCACACATGAGCGCCGCCACGACCGTTCACGCCACGCGCGAACGGTGCCGGCCACTGTCGCAAAGCCACTGGCCGGCCGTGCGCTATCATGCGCGGATGACTCGTCTGGTCACGGTTCGCAGCCCCCGTAATTGGGGATGCACCATCGACCGCTCGTAATCGCCGAATCCCGTGCCGCCCGATCCGTCGTCTCCTCCCGCGTTCTATTACCTGTCGAATTTCGAGCGAGCGCTCGCGTGGCTCGTCGAGCGCTACGACGACGTGCTCGACGCCGACGAGCACGCGTTCGTCGCTGCGTTCTGCCGGCTGCCGCGCGCGTCGCGCGCGCTGCTCGTGCGGATGCTGATGCGCAAGGGGCCGATCTTCCGCGCGAGCAAGCTCGCCTACGACGAGATCGGCTGCTCGCTCGCGGCCGCGGCGCCGCTCGTCGAACTCGGCTGGATCGATCCGGAGCCGGCGCTCGCGCTCGACGAACTGTTCGCGCTCGCGACGAAGCCCGAGCTGCGCGACGCGTTTGCCGACACGCCCGCGAGCGGCGCGATCCGCAAGGCCGACTGGCTCGACGCGTTGCGCGCGGCCCACGACGGCGAGCGAACCTGGGCGCAGTGGCTGCCGTCGATCGACGACCGCGTGCTGCGCGTGACGGTCGATAGGCTCTGCAACCGGCTGCGGCTGATGTTCTTCGGCAATCTGCATCAGGACTGGTCGGAGTTCGTGCTCGCCGATCTCGGGCTGCTTCAGTACGAGACGGTCGCGTTCGCGCCGTCGTCGCGTGCGTTCCAGCGGCGCGGCGACGTCGACGCTTATCTGCAATTGCACGCGTGCCGCGAGCAGCTCGAACGCTGGCCGGAAGAGACGCCGCTCGCGCCCCTCTTCGCGGTCGCGGCCGCGATCGACTGCGGGAACGCGTGGCTCGCGATGCGGCGCGCGAAGCTGTCGTTCGCGATCGGGCAGGCATGCGAGCGCCGCGCGGATTGGGACGGCGCGCTCGCCGCATACGAATCGAGCGCATGGCCCGGCAGCCGGCAGCGGCGCGTGCGCGTGCTCGAACGCGGCGAGCGCTTCGACGCGGCGCTCGCGCTCGCCGACGAAGCGACGCGCGCGCCCGAAAACGAAGCGGAGGCGCAGCAGATCGCACGGATGCTGCCGCGGCTGCGGCGGCGCGTCGGCTTGTCGGCGACGCGCGCGGCGAGTGCGGCGAGTGCGCAGGCGATTCCGCGCGACTGCATCGAGCTCGCGCATCCGGGCGCGCCGTATCCGGTCGAATACGTCGCGCGCGATCACCTGAGCCGCGCGGATGCGCCCGTCTTCTACGTCGAGAACACGCTGATCAACTCGCTGTTCGGGCTCCTGTGCTGGGAGCCCGTGTTCGCCGCGGTGCCGGGCGCGTTCTTCCACCCGTTCCAGCGCGGCCCGGCCGATCTGCATGCGCCCGACTTTCGCGCGCGCCGCGCCGCGCAGTTCGATGCGTGCCTCGCGCAACTCGACGGTCCGCAATACCGCGACACGATCCGCCGCCACTACGCGCAGAAGATGGGCGTGCAGTCGCCGTTCGTGTTCTGGGGCGCACTCGACGACGCGCTGCTCGAGCATGCGCTCGCGTGCCTGCCCGCCGAGCATTTGCGGCTGTGGTTCGAGCGGCTGCTCGACGACGTGCGCGGCAACCGCTCGGGACTGCCGGACCTCGTGCGCTTCTGGCCCGATGCGCGCCGCTACGAACTGATCGAAGTGAAAGGCCCGGGCGACCGGTTGCAGGACAACCAGATCCGCTGGCTCGACTACTGCGTGCGGCACCGGATGCCGGTGCGCGTGCTCGACGTGCGCTGGGCCGGCGACGCGCACGCGCCGCACGACGAGGAGGCGCTCGCGTGAGCTATGTCGTCGCGGTGCGCGCGATGTGCGAGTTCACCGCGCGCGAAGGCGATCTCGATCTGCGCTTCACGCCCGCGCCGAGCGCGCTCGAAGGGATGGCCGGGCACGCGACGGTCGCGTCGCGGCGCGGCGCCGGCTACGAGAAGGAGATCGCGCTCGCGGGCGAGCATCGCGGCCTGACGGTGCGCGGCCGCGCGGACGGCTACGATCCGGTGCTGAACCGCCTCGAAGAGATCAAGACGCATCGCGGCGATCTCGGCAAGATGCCGGCGAACCAGCGCGCGCTGCATTGGGCGCAGGCGCGGGTGTACGGGCATCTGCTGCGCGAATCGCGCGGGCTTGCGGAACTGACGGTCGCGCTCGTTTATTTCGACGTGGGAACGTTGCGCGAGACGGTACTGACTGAAACGCACACGGCCGCGACGCTCGAGGCATGCTTCGTCGAGCAGTGCGAGCGCTTCGTCGACTGGGCGGCGCGCGAGGACGCGCATCGCGCCGCGCGCAATGCGGCGCTGCGCGCGCTCGCGTTTCCGCATGCGCAGTTTCGGAGCGGGCAGCGTGAGCTCGCCGTCGCCGCCTATCGCGCCGCGCGCGACGGCCGCGCGCTGCTCGCGCAGGCGCCGACCGGCATCGGCAAGACGCTCGGCACGCTGTTTCCGCTGTTGAAGGCGTGCGCGGAGGATCATCTCGACCGGCTGTTCTTCCTGACCGCGAAGACGCCCGGCCGCGCGCTCGCGCTCGACGCGGCCGATGCGCTGCGCGCGGCGGCGGGCGGCGCGCTGCCGCTGCGCGTGCTCGAACTCGTCGCGCGCGACAAGGCGTGCGAGCATCCGGACGCCGCCTGTCACGGCGAATCGTGTCCGCTCGCGCGCGGCTTCTACGACCGGCTCGCGGCCGCGCGCGCCGCCGCGCTCGAACACGGCCGGCTCGATCGCGCGACGGTGCGCGCCGCGGCGCTCACGCACGACGTGTGCCCGTACTATCTCGCGCAGGAGCTCGCACGCTGGTGCGACGTCGTCGTCGGCGACTATAACTACTACTACGACGGCCGCGCGCTGCTGCACGGCCTCGCGCAGCAGAACCAGTGGCGCGTCGGCGTGCTCGTCGACGAGGCGCACAACCTGCTCGACCGCGCACGCGGGATGTACAGCGCGGCGCTCGATCAGCGGGAGCTCGCCGGGGTCCGCAAGCTCGCGCCCGCGCCGCTCACGAAGGCGCTCGAGCGATTGAACCGCGAATGGAATGCGCTCAATCGCGAGCAGGAGACCGCGTACACGGTGCACGCGGACGTGCCGCCGCGCGTGCTGTCGGCCGCGCAGAACCTGATCGGCCGGTTTTCGGAGCTCGCGGCGGAAGCGCCGCTCGCGCTCGACGCCGCCGTGCTGCGCTTCTGCTTCGATGCGATCCACTTCGTCGCGCTCGCCGAGCAGTTCGACACGCATTCGATCTTCGATGCGACGCTCGTGCGAGCGATCGCGCCGCGCCGCGGCAAGCAGGCGTCGGTTCTTTGCGTGCGCAACGTGATCCCGGCCGATTTCCTCGCGTCGCGCCACGACGCCGCGCGCGCGACCGTGATGTTCTCGGGCACGCTGAGCCCGTTCGATTTCTACCGCGACACGCTCGGCCTGCCGGACGACACGGGCGCGCTCGACGTCGAAGGGCCGTTCCGTGCGGAGCAACTGACGGTGAAGGTCGCCGCGCACGTGTCGACGCGCTGGCGCGACCGCGAGCGCTCGCTCGAGCCGATCGTCGAGCTGATCGCCGCGCAGTACGCGGCGCGGCCGGGCAACTACCTGGGGTTCCTGAGCAGTTTCGAGTACTTGCAGCAGGTCGTCGCGCGGCTGCGCGAGCGCCATCCCGGGCTGCCCGTCTGGGAGCAGGCGCCCGGCATGGACGAGGCCGCGCGCGATGCGTTTCTCGCGCGCTTCGAGCCGAACGGGCGGGGCATCGGTTTCGCGGTGCTGGGCGGGGCATTCTCGGAGGGCGTCGACCTCGCGGGCGACCGGCTGATCGGCGCGTTCGTCGCGACGCTCGGGCTGCCGCAGGTCAACGACGTCAACGAAGAGATGCGTCGCGCGATGGACGCGCGCTTCGGCCGCGGCTACGACTATGTCTACCTGTTTCCGGGATTGCGCAAGGTCGTGCAGGCGGCGGGGCGGGTGATCCGCACCGAGCACGACGAAGGCGTCGTGCATCTGATCGACGACCGGTTCCGGCGCGGCGAGGTGCGGCGGCTGTTGCCGCGGTGGTGGCGGCTGAGCTGACGGACTGCGGAGCCGCGAGCGCGGCGCGCGCGGCCGGAAGGCTCCGACCTTCGTCCAATGGGGTGCCGGCCGGCGACATCAGGCGCCGGCCGGCCTGTATGGGGCGATCAGCGGACCCAATGGCACACGCGGTGGTGATGATGATCGAAATGGCATGCGCGATGCGGATGCGCTTCTGCCGACGGCACGAGCGCCGAGAGGGCAACGGCGGCGACGAACGCCGACATCAGCGGGTTCTTCATGTTTCAGTCCTTTTCCCGGGCGAATGAGGGTGTGGCGGAGCAGTCGCGAACGCAGTGCCGCGCGACCGCTGGAGGCCATCATGCGAACGTGCACTATTTCACATGTAATGAGTTGCAACGGCCGACGACGGATCACACGAGCGGTAATCGGCGGAAATAAAGTGGCGCACCGTGGTCGTCTTGCGAACCGAACGGTTGAGTGAGTCCGATCGGCGGCCGCGCCGTCAATGGAGTCTCGCCGACATCGAGCGGTTTTGCGATCCGCTCCCTTTGCCGATGTCGGCGGCGCGCACATCGCTCGCTTCAATTCACCGCTCACGCCAATCGGCGCGTCCCTATCGTCTTCCTCAGCCAATCGGCGAGCCGCTGCGCGCCGTCCGGCAAATCGGCGTCCGCGCGGCTGCACAGGTAGTAGTCGCGCCCGTCGTCGAGCGCGTGATCGAACAGCTTGACGAGCTCGCCGTTCATCAGCTCCCGCTCGATCAGCGGCGCGCGCAGCAGCGCCGCGCCGAGTCCCGCGCGCGTCGCGGCGAGCGTCAGCTGGCCGTCCTCGAAAAGCGGCCCGACTGCGTGCGTGACGTGTTTCACGCCCGCGCCCTGAAACCAGTTGACCCAGGTATTGCGATCCTCGTCGTGCACGAGCGGCACGGCCGCGAGATCGGCGGGCCGCTTGAACGGCCCGTGGCGGCGCGCGAACGCCGGACTGCACGCGGGAACGACTGCGCCCGACAGCAGCCGCTCGCAGCGATAGCCGCGCCAATCGCCGACGCCGAAGCGAATCGACAGATCCGACGCGTCGCTCAGGTAGTTGCGATGGTGCGCGTACAGCACCGTCACGTCGACGTCCTGGTTGTCCGCGAGGAACGTGTGCAGGCGCGGGATGAACCAGCCGATGCCGAACAGCGGAATCAGGCTGATCGTGATCTGCCGCAGCGACGAGCGGTCGCGAACGAACCCCGTCGCGCTGCGCAGCACTGAGAACGCCGCGCTGATCGACCGGTAGTAATCGCGCCCTTCGTCGGTGAGCGCGAGCGTGCGGCCTTCGCGGACCGTGAGCGGTGTCTGCACGAAGGTCTCCAGCAACTGCAACTGGTGGCTGACCGCGGACGGCGTGATGTCGAGCTCGGCCGCAGCCGCCGTGACGGAGCCCACGCGCGCGAACGCTTCAAACGCGCGTACCGCGCGCAATGGCGGATCGTTGGTCAATCGTTCGATATTTTTCATGAATCGAATTTTATCGAAACGTCTTTCGTTGCGGAAACGAAAAAAATTGACTTGAATACAATGCACTGGAACTTGGGTGCAATATCGGCATAAGTATCGAACAATTGAATATTTGTGGCCATTGAGCACAATTATTTAATATTTTTCATGTTTGGCGCGCTTTCATTTCCCCCTCGATCCCCAGGTTCCGCTCTCAGATGAAATTCCCTGCCACGCTGTCGCTCGGCGCCGCACTGTCGGTCGCCGCCGTGTTCGCCGCGTCCGCTGCACAAGCGCAGACGCCCGCTCGAACCGCCGCATTCGCTCAATCCGCTCAATCCGCTCAATCCACGCAGTCCGCGCCGCGAACCGTGCTGATCGGCCTCGCCGCGCCGCTGACCGGCCCGTCCGCGCGGATCGGCAAGGATCTGCAGAACGGCGCGCAGCTCGCGCTCGACGACGCGAACAGCCGTCATCCGGCGCTGGGCGGCAAGCCGGTCGTCTACAAGCTCGTCGCCGTCGACGACCAGTCCGATCCGCGCACCGCCGTGACGGTCGCGCAGCAGCTCGTCGAGCGGCGCGTGATCGGCGTCGTCGGTCATTGGAATACCGGCTGCAGCGTGCCGGCGTCGCGGATCTATCGCGACGCCGGCATCGCGCAGATCGCGCCGGCGTCGACCGGACATCAGTACACGCGGCAGGGCTACGCAACGGCGTTCCGGATCATGGGCCACGACGATGCGGGCGGTGCGCACGCGGGCGCGTACGTCGTGAAGGCGCTGCACGCGAAGCGGATCGCGGTGATCGACGACCGCACCGCGTTCGGCGCGGGTCTTGCCGATCAATTCGTAAAAGGCGTCGAGGCGAACGGCGGCGCGATCGTCGATCGTCAGTACGTGAATGACAAGACGACCGATTTCAGCGCGGTGCTGACGGCCGTCAAGGCGAAGCGCGCGGACGTCGTGTTCTTCGGCGGGCTGGACGCGCAGGCCGCGCCGCTCGCGCGACGGATGCGCCAATTGAAGCTGGGCGCGACGCTCGTCGGCGCGGGCGGTTTCGTCACGCAGACGTTCCTGTCGCTCGCGGGGCCGGACGGCGACGGCGTGACGGCGCTCGAGCCGGGACTGCCGCTTGCCGGGATGCCGGGCGGCGCGGCGTTCGACGCCCGCTATCGTGCGCGCTATCGCGCGCCGATCGAGCTGCACGCGCCGTTCGCATACGACGCCGCGGCGACGTTGATCGCCGCCGCCGAGCGCGCGAATTCGACGGACCCGGCGCGTCTGCCGGCGGTGCTGCATGCGCTGAAACGGCAAGGCGTGACGGGCGCGATCGCGTTCGACGCCGAAGGCAATCTGCAAGACCCGGCGTTCACGATCTATCGCGCGGGCGGCGGCAAATGGACCGCGGTCGACGTGCTCGGCGGCGGCGCTGCAACCGGCACCCGAGTCGCGTCGCGTACGTCGCAGACGTCGAATGCATCGACCGCATCGAAATGACAACGAACCAGGAGACACGCTGATGACGATCATTCCCATTCATCCGGCCGAGGTCGGCGCGGCGGACGGCGAGCCGCTCGGCATCCTCGCGCGGCGGCGCATCGAGGCGGAGATCATCAAGCCGATCTACGAGATCATGAAGCGCGAGTTCGGCGTCGAGCGCGCGCAGGCGGTGATCGCGGAGGCCGTGCGCGGCGCCGCGCGCGACGCGGGACGCGCGTTCGCCGCGAAGGAGCCGGGCGGCACGAGCATCGCGTCGTTCGTCGCGCTGCAGGCGCTGTGGGAGAAGGACGATGCGCTCGAAGTCGACGTGCATCGCGCGGACGACGCGCATTACGACTACGACGTGCGCCGCTGCGCGTATGCGCAGATGTATCGCGAGATGGGCCTGGGCGAGATCGGGCATCTGCTGAGCTGCGCACGCGACAGCGTGTTCATCGAGGGCTATGACCCGCGCATCGCGCTGACGCGCACGCGCACGCTGATGCAGGGCGGCACGCACTGCGATTTCCGCTATCGGCTGATGGAGTCGCCGGAAGACGAGGCGCGCGAAGAAGCGAGCGGCGCGCGGCAGACCGCCGGCGCGCAGCGCGGGACGCCGGCCGGGCCGCGGGAGCCCGGCCTGCGCGGCGACGCTTCCGCCGCGCGGCCGGAGGCGCGTGCGCACGGCGGAGAAGCGAGTGCGCCGCAACGGGCCCCCGCATGTGAAGACGCCCGGAGCGGGGCGCGCGAGGTGCGTCCGCATCGCGGCGCGCAGGACGAAGCGGGGAAATCGCAAGCGGACGGCGGGGCGTGCGCCGCGCCGCGGCAGGTGCATGCGCGCGACAGCGCATTCGATGCGGCGGAGCCTGCCGATTCACGCACGAAACCGGAGGCGAGCGATGCGGCGTGATGAAGCGCTGCGCGTCGATGGCGCGCGCCTGTGGATGTCGCTCGAGCGGATGGCGAGCATCGGCGCGACGCCGAAAGGCGGCGTGTGCCGCCTCGCGCTGACCGACGAAGACCGGCGCGCGCGCGACCTGTTCGTCGAATGGGCGCGGGCGGCGGGCTGCACGGTCCGCGTCGACCGGATCGGCAACATCTTCGCGCGCCGCGCCGGCCGCGATCCGCGCGCGGCGCCCGTGCTGACGGGCTCGCACGCGGATACGCAGCCGACGGGAGGCCGCTACGACGGCATCTACGGCGTGCTCGGCGGGCTCGAGGTCGTGCGTGCGCTGAACGACGCGGGCGTCGAGACCGGGAGGGCGATCGATGTCGTCGTCTGGACCAACGAGGAAGGCTCGCGCTTCGCGCCGCCGATGATCGCGTCCGGCGTGTTCGCGGGCGTCTATCCGCTCGATTTCGGGCTGTCGCGTGCGGATGCGGCCGGCGTGACGCTCGGCGACGCGCTCGCGCAAATCGGCTACGCGGGCGACGCGCCCGTCGGCGGCGCGCTGGTGCATGCGGCGTACGAGTTGCACATCGAGCAGGGCGCGATTCTCGAGCGCGGCGGCCATACGATTGGCGTCGTGACGGCCGGGCAGGGGCAGCGCTGGTACGAGGCGACGCTCACGGGCGTCGACGCGCACGCGGGCACGACGCCGATGGCGCTGCGGCGCGACGCGCTCGTCGGTGCCGCGCGGATGATCGACTTCGTCGACGCGCTCGGCCGCCGCCATGCGCCGCACGGCCGCGCGACGGTCGGGATGATCGAAGCGCGTCCGAACTCGCGCAACACGGTGCCGGGCGCGTGCTTCTTCACGATCGAGTGCCGGCATCCGGATGCCGCGACGCTCGCCGACATGGACGCGGCGCTGCGCGCGGAGCTCGCGCGAATCGCCGAGTCGGCCGGGCTGTCCGCGCGGATCGAGCAGATCGCCGACTACGCGCCGGTGCCGTTCGCGCCCGCGTGCGTGGCGGCGGTGCGCGACGCGGCGGCCGCGCTCGGCCTGCCGCATGCGGACATCGTGTCGGGCGCGGGACACGACGCATGCCATCTCGCGCGGATCGCGCCGACGGGGATGATCTTCGTGCCGTGCGTCGACGGCTTGAGCCACAACGAGGCGGAAGCGATCACGCCGGAATGGGCGGCGGCGGGTGCGAACGTGCTGCTGCACGCCGTGCTCGCGAGCGCGCTCGAAACCTAGGCGGCAGGCCACGCGTCGCGCCGATCGATCCCGGATTTCGGATGCGCCGCGCCCGGCGCCGCCGCCGACATGCGTGCCGGCGGCGGCCGGATTCGCCGGCTTTCGCGCCGCGGGCTCCGGCGGTCGTCCGGGTTGAATCAAGACTTACAACAATCTTCACAATCAGATTCCAATAATTGCGATATGCTTTCATATTACGAATAACCATGAAATAAACCAACCACACAGAACGGGGGTAATTCGATGGCGATCACTCAAACGGGGGCTAATTCGCTTCTCGCGGCAAACTCGCAAAGCGACGCTTGGGCGCAAGTGCAGGACGCCGCGCAGTCGCTCATCAACGGTTCCACGGGCAAGTCGACGATGGACGTGAACGGGCTCGTTACGGCGCTCGTCAATGCGAAGACGGCTGGCCAGGCTGCGGAGATCAAGAGCCAGGTGTCCTGGAACAACACGCAGATCTCGGCGCTCGGTGCGTTGAAGCTGGCGCTCAGCAATCTGCAGACGGGCGTCGAGTCGCTGTCCGACGGCACGCTCGCGCAGAAATTCACGTCGAAGGCGAGCGGCAAGGGGATCACCGCGACGACCGACAAGGGCACCGTCGCCGGCGCCTATCAGGTCGAAGTCAAGCAGGTCGCGCGTTCGCAGACGCTCGTGTCGGCCGGTTTCGATCCGAAGCAGAGGCTCGGCTCCGGCACGCTGACGCTCAAGGTCGGCGGCCGCTCGACGTCGGTCGACATCGACGCCGCGAATGACACCCCGGCCGGCATCGCGGCTGCGATCAACTCGGCGAAGAACAATCCCGGCGTGACCGCGACGGTCGTGACGGGCACCGACGGCGCGCACCTCGTGCTGCGTTCGACCGCATCGGGCAGCGCGAACGTGATCGACGTGAGCGTATCGAACGTGAAAGACGACGCCGGCCTGTCGGGCCTCGCGGTCAAGTCGACGGCCGACGACAAGGGCGGCAAGTCGATGATCGCGTCGGCGGGCGATGCGTGGAAGCAGAGCGATTTCGCGCAGGATGCGATCGTCACGGTGGGCGGCGTGATCACCGCGCGCAGCGCGGACAACAAGGTCACGGGCGTGATCGCCGGCGTGACGATCAACGTGACCGAAGAAGCGATCGGCGCGCCGCAGACGCTGACGATCGCCCGCGACATCGACGGCCAGGCGAGCGCGGTGACGAACTTCGTGGATCTGTACAACTCGATGATCGGGACGATGGCGCAGCTCACGTCGTTCGACAAGACGGCGAAGCCGGGGCAGCAGGGCGGCCCGATGATCGGCGATTCGATGCTCAACGGCATTCGCAACTCGCTCGCGCACATCGTCGGCGGCGGCGTGCCGCACGGCGATAACAAGCGCGCGTCGCTCGCGGCGCTCGGCGTCACGTTCGTGCGTCCCGGCGACAAGCTGCCGGAGGGCTCGCTCGTCGTCGACAAGAAGAAGCTGAACGAGGCGCTGCAGAACGATCCGCAGGCGGTCGAGGCGCTGTTCAACAAGACGAACGGCGTCGGCGCGCAGATCACGAAGACAGTCGACGTGCACCTGCGCAAGGGCGGCACGTTCGACATCCGCTCGGATGCGATCGACCGCGACATGAAGAGCATCACGCAGCGGCAGGCGCGGCTCGAGACTTATACGTCGCAGCTGACCGCGCAATACAAGGCGCAGTTCACCGCGCTCGACGCGCTGATGGCGCGGATGCAGCAAAACACCAATTATCTGACGCAATTGTTCGGCGGCGCGAACAGCTCCGGCGCGCTCGCGAACAACAAGTAGCGCGAACGGGAATGCGGCGGGCGACGCGCGTCGCGTTTTCGCTCACGCGGCGGTTCGCATCGCGCGAACGGCGGCTTTTCTCGACGGCGGCGGTATGCGTGGCGGCAACACGCGTACCGCCGCCGTTTTTCGTTGTCGTTTCGTTGTCGTTTCGTCGTCCTGGAGCGACGTCGGGCGGCTAGGCATCCCACGCGGGCGTGTCGCCGAAACGCTCGGCAAGGAAATCGATCATCGTGCGCATCGCGAGCGGCATCTGCTTGCGCGACGCGTAGACCGCGTAGATGCCGAGATCGGGCGCCGTGCAGTCGGCCAGCACGCGCACGAGCGCGCCCGCGCGGATCGGTTCGGCCGCCGCGAACGTTGGCAGCAGCGCGACGCCGCCGCCCGCGATCGCTGCGCGCAGCAGCACGAGCGCGTCGTTCGCGCTCAGATTGCCTTGCACGGGCACCGTCGCTGGTTCGCCGTCGCGCGTCAGGTGCCACAGGCTCTGCCCGAAATATGCATATGTCAGGCAGTTGTGCCGCGCGAGGTCGTGCGGCTGCTTCGGCGCGCCGTGCTCGGCCAGATAGCCGGGCGACGCGCACAGCACCGAGCGGCACGTGCCGAGCCGGCGCGCGATCAGGCTCGGATCGACTTCGTTCGTGATGCGGATCGCGAGATCGATTCGCTCATCGACGAGATCGGCGGTGCGGTCCGTGACGAGCAGATCCACCGATACGGCCGGATAGCGGGCCAGATAGTCGAGGACCGCGTCGGTCACGTGCGTCTGCGCGAAGATCGCGCTCGCGGTGATCCGCAGCGCGCCGCGCGGCGCATCGCCCGGATCGGCGACGACCGTGGCGACGTGATCGGCGAGCCCGAGCATGTCGCGGCAAAGCGGCAGCATCTGCGCGCCGGCCGCGGTGAGCGTCAGGCGCCGGGTGGTCCGATGCAGCAGCCGCGCGCCCGACCATTGCTCCATGAATGCGACGTAGCGCGAGGCCATCGCGCGCGACATGTCCAGATGTTGCGCGGCTGCCGACACGCTGCCGCGCTCGGCTGTCTCGACGAACACCTGCATCGCGGTGATTCGATCCATATTCGATCAGTTTATGCAACAAATTGTCGATTTTGGCATTGTATTCGATCGATTGGATATCGAATAGACTTGCTTCACTTTCTTCAAGAACGCGTTTCCGCACGATGAACAGCTTCCAACTTCAGTACTTTTTCGATCCGCTTTGCGGCTGGTGCTATGCGAGCGCGCCGGCGCTCGCCGGGCTCGACGGCGCTTATCCGGGCGTGCTCGAACTGATGCCGTCGGGCCTCTTCGCTGACGAGGGCGCACGCGATCTGACGTCCGAATGGGGCGAGTACGCGTGGCGCAACGATCAGCGCATCGAGCAGGCGACGGGGCAGCGCTTCACGCACGCGTATCGCGAG
Organism: Burkholderia sp. BDU5; assembly: GCF_001522845.1. Classification (NCBI taxonomy): domain Bacteria; kingdom Pseudomonadati; phylum Pseudomonadota; class Betaproteobacteria; order Burkholderiales; family Burkholderiaceae; genus Burkholderia; species Burkholderia sp. BDU5. The sequence goes on from NZ_LOWC01000125.1 coordinate 106,456, forward strand.
CAGGTGCTGCTGCGCGGCGGCGTGCGCTTCGATTCGGGGCCGGCGAACCGCGTGCTGACCGCGCTGCGCGGCGTCGATGCGCGGCTCGAACGGCCGCTTCTCGAAGCAATTCAGCTCGCGCGCTATGTCGACGGCCTCGACACCGCGCGCGCGGACGTGCTCGCGCGTGTCGCGGCGGACGTCGCCGCGAAGGCCGGTGTGGCGATCGACGCGGACGAACTCGCGCACCGGATCGAGGGCGACGCGGCGCTTGCGAGCGCGACGGCCGCACGCATCGACGGCACGCAGCGGGCGATGCGGCAGCTCGGTGCGTCGGGCGTGCCGCAACTGCTGGTGACGGTCGGCGAGCACGGCTACGTGCTGCACGGCGCGAGCCTGTATGGCGGCGCGCAGGCGGCAGCCGCGGCGGTCGAGCGGGTGCTGCGCGAAGCTGCATAACGCCGATCGCGAGCGTGGCGATTCGGCGTGATGTCGCGCGCCGAATCGAGTCGAGCCGAAGCGCGTCGGAGCGTCTTTCTCTTCGCCATTCTTGTCTTTCCGCCGACGGACGGCGGCTCGCCCGCTGATGCCGACGGCGGTCCCGTCGAGCGGCTCGCGCCGCCGATCCTTTGTCAGCGCACGGTCTTTGGAAATGAGGTTTAATCGGTTTGAACCGCGCCGGCCGCGCGTTGGCATCGACCGTCGAATCCCGGCTTGTCGCGCCGCGCGACGCGTGCCGCATGCGTTGGCCGGATCATCATCGATCGGAGAGAAAAGATGGCACTACGCTCACTCGGCATTTCGACGATTCAAGTTTCGCCGCTGGTGTTCGGCGGCAACGTGTTCGGCTGGACCGCCGACGAGAACACCTCGTTCTCGCTGCTCGACGCGCTCGCTGACACCGGCATCAACTTCATCGACACCGCCGACGTCTATTCGGCCTGGGCGCCCGGCAACCACGGCGGCGAATCGGAAACGATCATCGGCAAGTGGCTCAAGCGCTCGGGCAAGCGCGACCAGGTCGTGATCGCGACGAAGGTCGGGCTGCTCGAAGCGCGTGCGGGCCTGTCGCGCGAGAACGTCCTGAAGGCCGCCGAGGATTCGCTGCGGCGTCTGCAGACCGACTACATCGATCTCTATTTCTCGCACCGCGACCTCGCCGACACCGCGCCGCTCGAAGAGACGCTCGGCGCGTACCAGACGCTGATCGAGCAGGGCAAGGTCCGGATCATCGGCGCGTCGAACTATAGCGGCGCCCGGCTGCGCGAGGCGGCCGAGCTGAGCCGCCGCACCGGCCTGCCCGCGTATCAGGTGATCCAGCCCGAATACAACCTGTACGATCGCGCCGAGTACGAACGCGATCTCGAGCCGGTCGCGACCGAGCTGAAGCTCGGCGTCGTCACCTATTACGCGCTCGCGAGCGGCTTTCTGTCGGGCAAGTACCGGTCCGAGGCGGACCTGAAGAAGAGCGCGCGCGGCGGGCGCGTCGAGCAATATCTGAATCCGCGCGGCTTGCGGATTCTCGCGGCGCTCGATGCGGTCGCGGCGAAGCACGACTCGACGCCGACGTCGGTTGCGCTCGCGTGGCAGATCGCGCGGCCGAGCGTCACCGCGCCGATCGCGAGCGCGACGTCGCTCGCGCAATTGAGCGCGTTCGGAGCGGCGATTCGGCTGCCGCTCGACGCGGAGGACATCGCGCAGCTCGACGACGCGAGCGCGCCGTAAGCGGGCGACGTCGTCGATCCGATGCGGGCCGAACGCGACGCGCGGTCGCGGCGGCCCGGCCGCGCTTTCGTTCGGCGGCTGCGCCGTCGCGTGCCGCTTTTCACGGCTCGTTCGTGCCGAGCCCGCGGAACGTTTGCCGCGCACGAGCCTCCGCCGCCAACACCGTTCATCCTTTCGGTTGATACCGCACGGCCGGGCACGCGGGCACCATGACCTCCTGTTTCGCGACCGTGCCTGACGGCGCGGCGCTCAATCGGAGGAATGCATGGAAGCAGATCCGTTGTTCATTCAAGTCGGTGCGCTGGCCGAAGGCTTCGCACCCGAAAGTCACATCCTCGAACCCGTCGGCGATCTCGCCGGGCGCACGCTCGCGCTCGCCGCGACGGACGGCGCGACGCTCGAATACACGTTCGCCGATCGATCGACGTTGCGCTGGCGTGAGCGCCGCGCGGCGCGCGGCGCGGGTGGCGGCGATGCAAGCGGCGCGAGCGGCGAGGCCGCGTACCGCGCGACGCAACTGCGCGACGGCATCTGCTTCGTCGACTACATCGATCCGACCCGGCGTGCGACGTCGGTCAGCATCGTGCTCGATCTGACGCGAGGCGTCTGGACATCGATCGAAGGCGTGCTGCCGACCGAGGACGACGTGCGCGTCGACGCGTTTTCGCGCGTCGCGCGCGGCCTGCCGCTGACGGGCGTCGAGGCGACGTTCCGCCACGGCGCGATCGTAGGCGCGGCTGCGCCCGGCCCGCTGCACGCACCGACGCGCGAGCTGATCGGCAAGCGGACGATGTACCGCTACAGCCCGACCGAGTGCTACGAGCACATTTATCTGAACGACGCGTTCTACGCATGGCATTGCCTCGAAGGCGTCGAGCGCGGGCTCGCGGACGTCGACCGCTGCCATTACTTCAAGCTCGCCGACGCGCTGTATCTGTTCGTCTGGCGCGAGAAGATCGTGCCGACGCTCGGCGTCGTGCTGATCGATCTCGACCGGTGCAAGACGGACGGCAAGATATTCGGCTATCGCGAAGGCGACTTCGGCGCGCTGTCGAATTTCCCGATTGGCGCCCATGCGCAAGTGCTGAACGAAACCGTGCATCCGCTCGCACGATGAGCGGCGCCGACTCGAAGCGCGCGGTGCTGCCGCGCGGGCGGCTCGTCGCCGATTTTCGCGGCCGCACCGTGCTCGTCACGGGCGGCGCGCAGGGGATCGGCGCGGCGATTGCCGATGCGTTCGCCGCTGCCGGCGCGACCGTCGCGATCGCCGACTTGCAGGGCGACGCGGCGGCCGCGCTTGGCGCGCGGCTCGCCGCGCGCGGGCTCGACGACGGGCAGACCGTGCGCGCGTACCGGGTCGATGCCGCGCGGCGCGACGAGCTGTTCGGGCTCGTCGCGCAGTTCGAGGCGGACAGCGGCCGGCTCGATGTCGTCGTCCACAACGCCGCGTATTTTCCGCTGACGCCGTTCGACGCGATCGCCCCCGACGTGCTCGAACGCACGCTCGCCGTCAACCTGTCCGCGCTGTTCTGGCTCACGCAGGCGGCGCTGCCTGCTTTCGAGCGCGCGGGGCAGGGGCGGGTGCTCGCGACGTCGTCGGTGACGGGGCCGCGCGTCGCGTATCCGGGGCTCGCGCATTACGCGGCGTCGAAGGCCGGCGTGAACGGCTTCATTCGCGCGGCGGCCCTCGAGCTTGCTCGCCGGAACGTGACTGTCAACGGCGTCGAGCCCGGGATGATCCGCACGCCGGCCGCAGGCAATCTCGGCGATGCGGCGCACAGCGAGCGGATCGCACGCGGCGTGCCGCTCGGCCGTCTCGGCGAGCCGGACGACATTGCGGCCGCGATGCTGTTCCTCGCATCGGACGCGGCGGGTTATGTCACCGGACAGACGATCGTCGTCGACGGCGGCGCGACGCTGCCGGAGGCTGGTGCGATGCTCGTGTAGCGCGGCCGAGTCCGCGGCCGTGTCCGTCCGCCTGCGCATGCGCAGGCGATCGATGCGCCGATCGGGCCGAAGCGCGGGTGAATCCGTTCGACGTGCCTGGCCCAGCCGCCCGTGCTCACGGCATCGGCATCGCCAGCGAGCGCAAGGCCGCCCGTGTTGTGCGGCGACCGCGTCGAGCGGCGCCTGCCGACGGCCGATCAGCACGACGTGGTCGCCTTGTGCGGCGAAACGCGCGGCGCACGCGGCGCCGATCCCGATCCAGGTTCCGGCGCCCGTCACGACGACGGTGCGCGGCGAAGCGCTTCCCATGCGAGATCCTCCTTGCATCGATGGCAGTGGTTACAGGACGAGTGTAGGGACCGGACGCGCGTCCCGGTATCGACCGTTCGGCTGAATGGACACCCGCACGATTTGCTGATTCGTGCTCATTGCGATGGCGGCGGCGCAACTAAGCTGCCGAAGCCGCTCGCCCGCGATCGAGGTGTCCGCCGCCATGACGCACGACCCCGCCAGACCCGATGCCGACGCCGATGCCGCGTCGTACGCGCACGCGCTGCGCACCTGCGTGGCTTCGTTGCAGGCGCTCGCGCGCCCGACGGCAACGGTGTTCTACCGGATCGACGCGAGCGGCGAGCCCGTCGATTTCGAGCTGTTCGGGATGGCGGCCGCGATGCATCGCGCGTATGTCAGCCGCTACCGGCCGCTCGATCCGCTGCATCCGTCGCGTTGCGCGGCGCAGCCGGGCGCGGTCGTCACGCTCGCCTCGCAATTGCCGGACGAGCGGCGCGCCGCGTCGTCGTACTGGACGGGCTTCCTGCGGCGGCACGGCGTCGCCGACGTCGTCGAAGTGCTGCTGCGCGACGGCGGCGTGGCGATCGCCGCATTCTCGCTGCTGCGTCTGGCGGGCGACGGCCGCTACTCGGCGGACGAGTTCGCCGCGCTGCGCGCAGTCCAGCCGGTCGTCGAGGTCGCGCTGCTGCCGCCGTTGCGCGCGGTGCGAGGGATTCGCCGGATCGCTTGCGACGCGCGGCTCACGCATCGCGAGGAGCAGATCGCGCGGCTCGTGCGCGACGGACGGTCGAACAAGGAGATCGCGCGCGATCTTTCCCTCGGCCAGCCGACCGTCAAGACGCATCTGCTGCGGATGTTCCGCAAGCTCGGCGTGTCGAACCGGACCGAGCTCGTCGGCGCGCTATTTTTTTGACCCGGCGAGCGACCGGTGCGGCGGTTCGAAGGCGCGGACCGCGTGCGGTTTCGTCTGCTCACCCCCCGCATCACCTCCCTTCAACCTGCCAATTTGCGCTAACCGGCCGCGAAACGGCGTCGCTACAGTGGTGCGCAACCGTCCGCGCCGTCGTTCCGCGCGGACGTCAAACCACTATCGCGAGACGCCCATGACACAGACGGACATCGTCACCGTGACCGACACGGTGCGCGCATTCACCGAGCGCGAATTCGGAATCTTCTTTGACGGCGCGATGCACGCCGCCCATTCGCCGCGCCGGCTCGACGTGTTCGACCCGGCGACGGGCGAGCGGCTCGCGCGCGTGCCCGACGCCGATGCGCACGACGTCGACGCCGCCGTCGCGAGCGCGAAGCGCGCGTTCGACACGCGCGCGTGGAGCGGGCTGCGGCCCGCCGATCGCGAGCGCATCCTGCTGAAGCTCGCCGACGTGCTCGAAGCGAATGCGGAGGCGCTCGCGCAGCTCGAGACGCTGAACCAGGGCAAGTCGATCCTCGTGTCGCGCGGCGTCGAGGTCGGCGCGACGATCGAGTACGTTCGCTACATGGCGGGCTGGGCGACGAAGATCACCGGGCAGACGCTCGACGTGTCGATTCCATTTCCGCCCGGCGCACGCTACACCGCGTACACGCGCAAGGAGCCGGTCGGCGTCGTCGCCGCAATCGTGCCGTGGAATTTTCCGCTGATGATCGCGGCCTGGAAGCTCGTGCCGGCGCTTGCGGCGGGATGCACGGTCGTGCTGAAGCCGTCGCCCGAGACGCCGCTCACGGCGTTGAGGCTCGCCGAGCTCGCGCTCGAAGCCGGCGTGCCGGCGGGCGTGTTCAACGTCGTGACGGGCGGGCGCGAATGCGGCGCCGCGCTCGCGAGCCATCCGTCGATCCGCAAGATCTCGTTCACCGGCTCGACTGCGACGGGCAAGCTCGTCGGCGCGGCCGCCGTGCAGAACATGACGCGCTTCTCGCTCGAGCTCGGCGGCAAGAATCCGGTCGTGATGCTCGAGGATGTCGATGTCGGGCAAGCGCTCGAAAGCGTCGCGGCGGGTGCGTTCTTCAACCAGGGGCAGGTGTGCGCGGCCGCGTCGCGCATCTACGTGCACCGCAGCAAATTCCGTCGGCTCGCGGACGGCCTGGCCGGCGTCGCCGCGTCGATGCGGCTCGGTCCGGGCCTCGATCCGGCCGCGCAGATCAACCCGCTCGTGTCCGCGCATCATCGCGACAAGGTCGTCGAGCACGTCGAGCGGGCGCGCCGCGACGGCCTCACGTTCCTCGCGGGCGGCACGCCGGCCGACGACCTGCCCGGCTACTTCGTGCGCCCAGCCGTGATCGCCGACGCGACGCACGACAGCGCGATCGTTCGCGACGAGGTGTTCGGCCCGGTCGTCGTCGTGCTGCCGTTCGACGATCCGGCCGAAGCGGTGCGGCTCGCGAACGCGTCGCCGTACGGGCTCGCGGCGAGCCTGTGGAGCAACGATCTGAAGGCTGTGATGGATCTCATGCCGCAGATCGAGGCGGGTACGGTCTGGGTCAATTGCCACATTCCGCTCGATCCGTCGATGCCGTTCGGCGGCTACAAGCAATCGGGCATCGGCCGCGAATTCGGCCAATACGCGATCGAAGGCTTCACCGAAACCAAATCCGTCTGCATCGCGCACTGAACGCGCGGGCTGTTCGTTTTTTCCTGGAGCAATGCAATGAGCTACAACGATTCCCGTTTCTGGCATCCGATGCTGCACCCGAACGACATGAAGCGCCGCGAGCCGATCCGCATCGTGCGCGGGGAGGGCTGCTACGTGTACGACGAGCGCGGGCGCCAGCTCGTCGACGGCGTCGCGGGCCTGTGGAACGTCAATGTCGGCCACAACCGCGCCGAGGTCAAGCAGGCGATCGTGCGCCAGCTCGACGAGCTCGAGTACTTCCAGCTGTTCGACGGCGTCACGCACCCGCGCGCCGAGGAGCTGTCGAAGCTGCTGATCGACATGATGGAGCCCGAAGGGATGCGCCGCGTGCTGTACAGCTCGGGCGGCTCGGATTCGGTCGAGACCGCGCTCAAGATTGCGCGCCAGTACTGGAAAGTGCGCGGGCAGGCGGACCGCACGAAGTTCATCTCGCTGAAGCAGGGCTATCACGGCACGCATTTCGGCGGCGCGTCGGTGAACGGCAACACGGTGTTCCGGCGCAATTACGAACCGAATCTGCCTGGATGCTTCCACGTCGAGACGCCGTGGATCTATCGCAATCCGTTCACGCAGGACCCCGAAGCGCTCGGCCGCATTTGCGCGGAGCTGCTCGAGCGCGAGATCCTGTTCCAGAGCCCGGACACGGTCGCCGCATTCATCGCCGAGCCGATCCAGGGCGCGGGCGGCGTGATCGTGCCGCCTGCGAACTATTGGCCGCTCGTGCGCGAAGTCTGCGACCGCTACGGCGTGCTGCTGATCGCCGACGAAGTCGTGACGGGCTTCGGGCGCAGCGGCAGCCTGTTCGGCAGCCGCGGCTGGGGGGTGAAGCCCGACATCATGTGTCTCGCGAAGGGCATCTCGTCCGGCTACGTGCCGCTCGGCGCGACCGCGGTGAATGCACGGATCGAGGAGGCGTTCGCGGCGAACGCGGATTTCAGCGGCGCGATCATGCACGGCTACACGTACTCGGGACACCCGGTCGCATGCGCGGCGGCGCTCGCGAGCCTCGACATCGTGCGGCGCGAGGATCTGCCCGCGAACGCGGCGAAGCAGGGCGCGCATCTGCTCGAAGCGCTGCGGCCGTTCGTCGAGCGCTTCGACGCGGTCGGCGAGGTGCGCGGCAAGGGGTTGATGGTCGCGCTCGACCTCGTCGCCGACAAGGCGACGCGCACGCCGATCGATCCGATGTCGGGCTACGCGAATGCGGTCGCCGAGGTCGCGCGCGAGAACGGCGTGCTCGTGCGGCCGGTCGGCACGAAGATCATCCTGTCGCCGCCGCTCGTGATCCAGCGCGAGCAGATCGACCGGATCGTCGCGGGCCTCGAGGCCGGCTTCGAGAAGACGCCGTTCGCCGGCGGCTGATCGCGCGCCGATTACGGACGGCTGACGGCCGGGGCCGCGATCGCGCGGCCCCGGCCGTTTTGCCAATTTGCGCTACATGTGAGAATTTTGGCCTCCGTATTTTCTCGACATCGACGCATCAATCAGGAGACGAGGATGTCGGATTTGTCAGGTTATTCGAATGCGGAGACTCGGGCGGCGTCCGGCGGGCCGGGCGGGAAGCCCGCGCTGGCGGCGGGTGCGGTGGGTTTTCCGACGGCGCTCGCGAGCGCCGTCGGTCTCATCATGGCGAGCCCGGTGATCCTGACCGCGACGTCCGGTTTCGGGATGGGCGGCTGGGCGTTCGCGGTCGCGATGATCATCGCGTTCGTGATGATGCAGGCGCAGGCGACGACGTTCTCCGAAGCGGCGGCGATGCTGCCCACGGCCGGCTCGGTCTACGACTACCTGTCGTGCGGGCTCGGCCGCTTCTGGGCGATCACCGGCACGATTTCCGCGTACTTCCTCGTCCACGTGTTCGCCGGCACGGCGGAGACGATCCTGAGCGGCATCATGGCGCTCGTCAACTTCGAGTCGCTGAACGCCGCGTTCGAGCGGCACAACAGCGCGTGGCTCGTCGGCGTCGGCCTCGTCACGACGTTCGCGATCACCAACATCATCGGCATCAAGGTGTTCAGCAGGCTCGAGATCGTGCTGACGATCGGCATGTGGCTGTCGCTGATGATCTTCGGCGTGCTCGGGCTCGCGGCCGCGCCCGCCGTTCATCTCGACGGCTGGTTCGGGCGCTCGGAGGTCGGCGCGTCCGTGCCGGCCGTGCTGTCGCTCGTCGGGATGGCGATGTTCATGTTCGTCGGCTGCGAGTTCGTCACGCCGCTCGCGCCCGAGATGAAGACGCCCGGCAAGACGATTCCGCGCGCGATGGCGCTCGGGCTCGCCGGCGTCGCAATCTGCATGTTCCTCTACGGCGCGGCGATCAAGCGCCAGGTGCCGAACGTCGCGGTGACGCCGGACGGCCTCACGCATCTGCTCGACACGCCGGGCGCGATTCCCGCATTCGCGCTGCAGGTGCTCGGCCCGTTCGGACGCGTGTGGTTCGGCGTCGCGTTCCTGTTCGCCGGCGCGGCGACGATCAACACGCTGATGGCGGGCCTGCCGCGCATCCTGTACGGGATGGCGGTCGACGGCGCGCTGCCGAAGTGCTTCGCCTACCTGCATCCGCGCTTCAGGACGCCCGTCGTCGGCATCGTCGCGGCGGCCGCCGTGCCGATCCTGCATGCGTGGATCATCCACGGCGATCTCGACAGCATCATGCACCTCGTGCTCGCCGCGACCTGCGCATGGGGCACCGCGTATCTGCTCGTCACGCTGTCGGTCGTGATGCTGCGGATTCGCCGCCCGGACCTGCCGCGGCCGTACCGGTCGCCGTGGTTTCCGCTGCCGCAGATCGTGTCGAGCGTCGGCATCGTGCTCGCGATCTGGTATATCGCGCCGCCGGGGATGAACAGCCGCGACATCTACGTGCCGTTCGGCACGATGCTCGGGCTCACCGCGCTCTATGCGTTGTTCTGGACGCTCGTCGTGCAGCGCAAGCATCCGTTCAAGCCGGTGCCCGTCGAAGAAGTGTTGCGCAACGAGCACGTCTGATGAGCAGGCGAACGTTGGCGATCGGCAGCGTCGCGCCCGCGGCCGGATGGCGGCGCTGGCTCGCGCCGGGCCCGGTGCCGGGTTATCGGCGCGGCGCGACGCTCGTGCGCGTGGCCGCGGATCTGGATGCGGCACTCTCGATGCCGGACAACGGCGCCGCCGCGCGGATGATGTTGAGCGACGGCATCGCGCTGCGCGCCGCCGAGCGCGTCGACCGGCAATTTCTGCTGCATACGGTCAGCGTGCAATTGGAGCGGACGCTTGCGGGACCCGATGCGAACGGCTCGGCGTCAATCGCCCCGAGCGGCTGGGTGCGTCGCGGGCCGGTCGCGGCGACGGTCGCGCGCGGTGCCGGCGCGCATTTCGCGGCGCACGTCGCGACGCTGCTCGCGATGCCCGCGCTCGGCGCGCCGCTCGCGGCGCTCGATCTGACATACTGTGAAATCGTCGCGGACGGCCCGCGCTGGATGCTGCGCATCGTGCCGTTCGGCGGCAGCGAAGTGGTCGGCCGGATGCCGTCGTTTCGGCGCTACTTGCGTCTAGCCGGCGCGCAGCGCGATGCGCTGCGTGCCGCGTTCGCGGGCTTCGAAGCCGCGCTTGCGCGCGTGTCGGGTGACTGATGCCGGCCCGCCGGACGAACGGGCACGCCGCGCAGGCGCATGCAGGCGCCGTTCGTCACGCCGCATCGGAATTCTCTGGAGGCATCCATGTTGTTCCAGTCGCGTTCGCTCGAAGACGTCCACGATCACGGACTTGCCATTGCCGGCTGGCGCCAGGTCTACCGGCAGATGACGCCCGGCCGCTTCAAGGGTACGGTCACGCAGGTTTTGTATGACGATTTCCATTTCTTCCGCGAAACGACGAACCGCCGCGTCGCGCAGACGGGCATGTCGCCGGAGGGGCGCACGTCGCTCGCGGTGCCGGTGCTCGCGCCGCTCTCGGGGACGTTCCAGCGGCAGCACGTCGACGGCTACGCGCTCCTCGCGCTGCGCCCCGGCGAGGATTTCGAATTCCATACGCCCGAGGGGATGCGGCTCGTCGGCATCAGCGCTGCTCCGGACATGATCGATGAGCTGTGCGAAGCCGAGTTCGGGACGCGCGAGAGCCGCCCGCCGCGGCACGTGATCCGCCTGACGGACGAGCAGGGCGCGGCGCTCGGCGCGCGCCTGTCGTCGTATATCGACGATGCGCAGCAAAACCCGGCGTGGCTCGAATACGACGCGACCCGCAAGATGTTCCGCGACGCGATGCTCGGCGTGTTCCTCGACGCGCTCGCGGGCGCGGTCGGCGAAGCACGGCGCGACATCACGCATGCGACGTACAGCGACATCGTCAGGCGCTGCGAGCGCTATCTTTGGGCGCGGCCCGAAGAGCCCGTGACGGTGCTCGAGCTGTGCCGCGCGCTGCGCTGCAGCCGACGCACGCTGCAGACGAGCTTCCAGCGTGTCGCCGACGTGACGCCCGTCACGTACCTGCGCACGATCCGCCTGAACGCGGTGCGCCGTTTGCTGCGCACGACGTCCGCCGACGCACTGTGCGTCGGCGAGGCCGCGGCGCGGTGGGGCTTCACGCATCTCGGCTATTTCGCGCGCGGATATCGCGATCTGTTCGGCGAACTGCCGTCGCAGACGCTGCGCTTGTCCTGAGCATCCGTATCGCGCGCGCCGCGCGCATCACATGCGCCGCGTGCCTCATGCGCGCGAAGCGGCGATACGCGCATTTGCCGTTCCATGCCTATTCCGTGCGTCGCTGACGCATTTGCCAATTTGGGATACCGGGCGAAGATTTTCGCTGGATAGAGTGCCTCCACCGCCGCCGATCGAGCCGATCGATTGGCAATCCAAATCAACGACGGGAGGTGAGGGGACATGAGGATCAGGACCTGGATCGCGGCCGGCGTCGCCGGCGCGGCCGCCGCGCCCGCTTGCGCGCAAAGCAGCGTGACGCTGTACGGCACGGTGGATACCGGCATCATCTATTCGACGAACCAGCAGTTCACGCGCGCGGACGGCAGTGTGAGCGGCGGCCACGCGTGGCAGATGGGCGGTGGGAATCTGGTGCCGTCGCGCTGGGGACTGCAGGGTGCGGAGGCGCTCGGCGGCGGATTGAAGGCAGTGTTCGCGCTCGAGCAGCAGTTCCTGTCGGCGAACGGTCAGGCGCTGCAGGGCGGTGCGGCGTTCAGCCGGCAGGCGTGGGTCGGCTTGCGTCATGACGCGTACGGCACGCTCGGCCTCGGACGCCAATACGATTCGTACACCGATACGCTCGGCGCATACGTGTCGAGCAACAGTTGGGCGACGCCGTACGGCTCGCATCTCGGCGACGTCGATAATCTGAACGCGGCGTTCAACTTCAACAACGCGGTCAAGTTCACGAGCGCCGATTTCCACGGCCTGACGTTCGGCGGCACGTTCAGCTTCGGCGGTCAGGCGGGGAATTTCTCGGCGCGTCGCGGCTATTCGGTCGCCGCCTCATACAATCGCGCACCGGTCTCGTTCGGCGTCGGCTATTTGAATCTTCGGCAGCCGCTCGACGCGGCGCTCGGCGGCGCAAGCGGATACATCGGCGATTTCGCGTGCGGCAACGCGGGCGCGATGTACTGCCTGCTGCAGGATGCGGCGTCGATGAAGGCGTTCGGCGTCGGCGCCTCGATCGCTTTCGGCGACGGGGCCGTCGCGCTGACCTATACGCACACCCGCTTGGGCGACAGCGCGTATTTCGCGACTTCGGCGCATCCGCAGCGGGCGTCGATCGCATTCGACATCGCCGAGCTGAACGCGACGTATGCGTTCACGCCGATGCTGCGCGGCGGCGTCGCGTACATCTTCAACAACGCGAAGACGGACAGCCGAGGGACGACGCGCTTTCACCAATTGAACGTCGGTGCGAACTACAGTCTGTCGAAGCAGACCGCGCTCTATGCTGTTGCGATTGGTCAGATCGCATCGGGCCAAGGGCTCGGTACCGGCGCGAACGGCGCGCCCGCGAACTACGCGCAGATTCCCGTGCTCGCGAACAGCAATTCGAGTCGGCAGCTCGCGGTGCTGGCGGGAGTGAAGGTCGATTTCTGACGGGCGAAGTCCCTGTAGGCCGTGTTTCAGGCGCGAGGACATTCTCCATTTCGGCGCGAGCCGCATGAGGAGCGTCGCGTGCCGCTACGTTGGCGCATGGTGCGGCAACAAGCGATTGCGTGTCATCGGCCGGGGCCGCCAATGGACGAAACGAATCGCATGCCGAGACAAGCCGGTCATCGCGACGTGCGGGCGATTTGTTCGCTGAAGCGAGCGGCATATGCTAAATGGATTTTGATAATCGGCCGCGAGCCCGGGCCGATTGCTGTGGGCCATTCGGAAGCGGTGCGGAATCACCTTGTCTACGTCATGGACGTCGACGAGATTCCTGCGCGCCGACCGAACTGGTGCTCAACGACGACTACGTCCTGATAGAGAGCGTGGCGGTTCGGCCGGCGTATCAAGGGCCGTGCCTGGCTCGCCGATTGCTGGATCAAGCGGAACAGATGGCGGCGTCGAGCCGCCGTGCGGAGATCCGGCCGTACACGAACAAGCAGTTCGCGCGGGACGTCGGGACGTACGTCAGCCCGGCTATCCGATAGATTGCGGAGAAGCACTCAAAGGCGGTCATCTCGTGCACTTCTCCAAGCGGGTCCGATGCCGATGCGCCGCGCTGAGATGCCGCCCCTGCGGAATGCCGCTCAACTGCGCGGCGTTGCCGCTATGCCTAGCGCGTCGCGATCGCGACCGCAGCGCCCGCCATCGCGGCCGCGCTCGTGCGATTGGCCGCCTTCACCGCGCGACGGCTCGTCAGCAGTTTGCGGGCGCGCGTCGCGAGCAACGCCCATGCGCAGTCGATTGCGATCAATACGACCAGCAGCGTCGGTGTCAACTCGAGCCATGCAACGGCGCCGACGTGCGACAGGTCGACCATCGTCGGCAGCAGCGCGACGTAGAAAATCATGATTTTCGGGTTGCCCAGCGTGACCGCAAGGCCGGCCAGAAACATGCGCAACGGCGATTGTCCGCTCGGAAGCGCATCGGATCGCACGTCGGACGGCGCGAACCACATCTTCCACGCGAGGAACAACAAATAGGCGATGCCGACGAACTTCAGCACGAGAAAGCCGACCGCGAACGTGCGCGCGACCACGGCAAGGCCGGCTACCGCGCACGTGAGCCAGATCACTTCGCCGAGCCACATTGCCGCCAGGAACGGCAAGATGTCGCGAAACCCGTTCGTCAGCACGCGGGCAACCAGTGCGGCGATGCTCGGGCCGGGCGAACCGGCTGCGATCAGCAGCGCGGCGGCGAATACGGCCAGACTGGACAGCGATATGTCGAATCTCCTGTTGCAATGCGCGATGGCGGCAGGTGCGAGGAATTGATTATAGTGGCGCGGCTCAAACCCGATCGACTCCTTAGCCATTCGACAGTGACCGAACTCGACTCCGCCACGCAACGAATTCCGATCCGCATCCGTGCCGCGCGCGCGGACGAAGCCCCGCTGCTGGCCGACATCGAAGCCGCCGCTGCGCAGCGTTTCAACGACATCGGCATGCCGCACATCGCGTCGAGCCCGCCGACCGACCTCGCCGATCTGCGCGCGCGGATCGACGCCGGCCGCGCGCTCGTCGCCGTCGATGCCGACGAGCGCATCGCCGGCTTTGCGATATACAGGATGCTCGACGCGTCGCGTCTCTATCTCGAGGAGGTGGACGTGGCGCCCGAGCATGCGGGACGGCGAATCGGCTCCATGCTGATCGATGCCGTCGCGGGGCGGGCTCGCGGGGCGGGCGCGCGGCAGATCGTGCTCTCGACGTTCCGGCACGTGCCGTGGAACGCGCCTTATTACCGCTGCCTCGGCTTCATTGATCTCGACGACGAAGCGCTCGATCCCGCTCTGACCGCGGTACGCGCGGCGCACGTCGCGCACGGGCTCGACGAATCGCAGCGCGTGTTCATGAGTTGCTCGCTTGGCGATTAGCCGACTGGCGTCGCCGTTGGCGGCGAATGCGCGACACCCATCGGACTAACGACGCTTGACCACCGACCGTCGACCTCAGAGCCCCGAGCCCCGAGCCCGAACCGCCCACAATCAGGCGGCCCGTTCCCGAGACAGTCTCACGCCGCGCTTTCCAGCGCCGGATAGTCCGTATATCCCGTTTCGCCTTCGGAGTAAAAGGTCGCCGAGTTCGGCTGGTTGAGCGGCGCATTCAGCTCGAAGCGGCGCGGCAGATCCGGATTCGCAATGAAGAGCTTGCCCCACGCGACCGCGTCCGCGCGTCCGGTTTCGAGCGCCCCCTGCGCATTTTCGAGCGTGAAGTTCTCGTTCGCGATGAACGGCCCGCCGAACGCTTCCTTCAACTGCGGGCCGAGGGAATCGCCGCCGAACGATTCGCGCGCGAACAAGAACGCGATGTTGCGGCGTCCGAGCGCTTGCGCGACATAGCCGAACGTCGCCGCGGGGTTCGAATCGCCCATCGTATGCGAATCGCCGCGCGGCGCCAGATGCACGCCGACGCGCGCCGCGCCCCAGACGTCGATCGCTTCGTCGACCACTTCGAGCAGCAGGCGCGCGCGATTCTCGATCGAGCCGCCGTACGCGTCGGTGCGGCGGTTCGAGCCGTCCTGCAGGAACTGATCGAGCAGATAGCCGTTCGCGCCATGCACTTCGACGCCGTCGAAGCCGGCCGCGCGTGCGTTCTCGGCGCCGCGGCGGAACGCGGCGACGACGCTCGGGATTTCGTCGAGCTCGAGCGCGCGCGGCGTCACGTAGGGCCGCTGCGGGCGCACGAGGCTCACGTGGCCGCCGGGCGCGATCGCACTCGGCGCGACGGGCAGCGCGCCGTCGAGGAAGACCGGGTCGGACACACGGCCGACGTGCCAGAGCTGCAGGAAGATGCGGCCGCCGGCCGCGTGGACGGCGTCGGTCACGAGCCGCCAGCCCGCGACCTGTTCCGGCGACCAGATGCCCGGCGTGCTCGCGTAGCCGACGCCCTGCGGCGCGACCGACGTCGCCTCGCTGATGATGAGCCCTGCCGACGCTCGCTCCGCGTAATAGCGCGCCATCAGCGCGTTGGGAATGCGCGTGTTGCCGGCGCGGGCGCGGGTCAGCGGCGCCATGATGATGCGGTTCGGGAGCGTCAGGTCGCCGATGGTCAGCGGATCGAACAGCGAAGGCATGAGGAGACCTCTTCGAGTGTGGCTAAGCCCTTGCGGCGAATGGGCGGGTGTCAAAGGCCGCGATGCAGCGAATCGAGAAACGCTTGAATCACCGCGTCGTTGCGCTTGAAGAACGCCCATTGACCGACGCGGGTCGACGTGACGAGTCCGGCGCGCTCGAGCGTCGCGAGATGCGCGGACACAGTCGATTGCGACAGTCCGCACAACGCATCGATCTGGCCCGCGCAGACGTCGTGCGAAAACGACCCTGCGCGCGATGCGGGAAAGTGCTTGTCCGGCTCCTTCAGCCACGCGAGGATCGCGCGGCGAACGGGGCTGGCGAGCGCTTTGTGGACTGCGTCGACATCGATGGTCATGGACAGGGCGATGGGATCGTGCGAATCGTCGGTTTCCGAAGCTTATATCGGTCAATGACGATATGAACAGCAACACTCTATTGACTAGGGGCGATAGAGACCTGCAATCGATGCGATAGCGGCTGAGGTCGCGCGGCGACGGGCGGCGGACCGCGCTCCGCGAGGGTATTGGCACGGTCGCCGGATGAACCGGAACCGCTCGCCGGGCGGCGAGCACGCGCGCGGCTCGTCGAAAGCCTAGGGTTGGCGCTTGCCGCGCACAACACGCTTCGCGGAAAGCAGCCGCACGCTCCGGAACGCGCTCAATTCCAGCGCCCGTCGATATGGATCCATGTTCCTCCCCGCTGCTGCCAATAGCCTGGCACCCAGCGATGGCCGGGGCGCTGCGCGACCCAGCGGCCCGGAATCCACACGTATCGGCCCCCGCGCCAGCCCCAGGAGCCGTTCGCCCACACATAGCCACGCGGGCGCGGGGGCGCGGGACGGCGCTCGTGACGAAGCGGCGGGGGCGGCCGGTTCGGACGATCGGGATACGGCGGCCGGGCGGGCTGCGTCTGCATCGGCGGGCGGTAATCGGGCGGTCGATAGCCGGGCGGCGACTGCGGTGGTCCAGGCGGCTGTTGAGCGGTCGCGGCGGTGCCGAAGCCGAGGCCGCCGGCAAGCGCGGTGCCGGCGAGCGAGAGCGTGCGAAGAAAATGGCGTCGATTCATGGTTGCTCCGTGTAGTGGAACCGGATGCGGCGCGAGCCGAAGCGACGCCGCAGGTTCGACCCTAACGCGTCGCGCGCCGTCCATCGTTACGAATGCTGTAACGGCTGTTACGGTGCTCGATGGCCGTGCAGAAAGGAAAATTAATCTGGATCTATCGAAATTGATCTTTCGATAGCCCTTATTTTTGATGACGCCGATTGCATTGGAATGGGTAAAAAATACCGATTTCGCCTATTTTGCACGCAGGTCGTTGTTGTTTATACGCAACCGTCAAGACGCTGACACAGAAGAATGCTCGTACCGACTCCGCCAAAAATACAGTGTCAAGAGGCCAAAAACGTTATATAAAACAAATACTTATAAGGCGCTATAATTTCTATTATTTCTAGTTCTGGAAAAGCTTATTTCTTTATTCGCGAATGGCGGCCCTAGGGTACACCCCTAAACTCACGGTTCCCATAACGGGCAACCATCCGGGCGCGGCCATGCAGGTAGTTTTGCAAGCCGATGTGGCGCTTCCGGGCGGTTGCAGACCGTTTATCGAAACGAGGTCGCAAGGCCTACCTTTTTAAAAAGGGAGCTCCACGCATGAACAAGACTCTGATTGTTGCAGCAGTTGCTGCATCGTTCGCCACCGTTGCACACGCACAAAGCAGCGTCACGCTGTATGGCGTGCTCGACGCGGGCATCACGTACCAAAGCAACGTCGCGACGCCGTCGGGCTCGGGCAAGTCGCTGTGGTCGGTTGGCTCGGGCGTCGACCAAAGCCGCTTCGGTCTGCGCGGCTCGGAAGACCTGGGTGGCGGCCTGAAGGCGATCTTCACGTTGGAAAGCGGCTTCAGCATCGGCAACGGCAAGTTCCAGAACAACGGCGGCATGTTCAACCGTCAAGCGTTCGTCGGTCTGTCGAGCAACTACGGCACGGTCACGCTGGGCCGTCAGTACGACGCAACCCAAGACTACCTGTCGCCGCTGTCGGCAACGGGCACCTGGGGCGGCACGTACTTCGCACACCCGCTCAACAACGATCGTCTGAACACGAACGGCGACGTCGCAGTGAACAACACGGTCAAGTTCACGAGCGCGAACTACGCTGGTCTGCAATTCGGCGGCACGTACTCGTTCTCGAACAACTCGCAGTTCGCGAACAACCGTGCTTACAGCGCGGGCGCTTCGTACCAGTTCCAAGGCCTGAAGGTCGGTGCTGCGTACTCGCAGGCTAACAACCCGGGCGTGAACACCGTGGGTGCGACGGACCCGCTTACGGGCCTCAGCCTGAACGGCTCGAACGTGACGAACGTGCAAGGTCGTTCGCGCGTGTACGGTGCTGGCGCAAGCTACGTGTACGGCCCGCTGCAAGGCGGTCTGGTGTGGACGCAATCGCGTCTCGACAACCAGGCTAACGGTTCGCCGACCCTGCGCGCGGACAACTACGAAGCCAACGTGAAGTACAACCTGACGCCGGCTCTGGGTCTGGGTGCTGCTTACACGTACACGAACGCCAAGGTGAATGGCGAAAGCGCGCACTGGAACCAAATCGGCGTTCAAGCCGACTACGCTCTGTCGAAGCGCACCGACGTGTACGCACAGGCTGTGTACCAGCGTTCGTCGAAGAACGCGAACGCGTCGATCTACAACGGCGACCTCAGCACGCCGTTCAGCACGTCGATCAACCAAACTGCAGCGACGGTTGGTCTGCGTCACCGCTTCTAAGGGTGATGGCTGGCTTGTCCAGTCTCGAAAAGGCGCCTTCGGGCGCCTTTTTTCATGGTGCGCCCAGCATGGGCGCACTTATATGGACGCCTCCCGGTTTGCCAGGTGATATTCGTGTTCGGCGGACAGGATCAGGCTGCAGACTTATATCCGGCCTACGGTGCGGATGTCGGTCCGCTGACCCTGATGGAATTTGCTGGGGAAGGCCTCAACTCCTGGAAGTCCTCGAAGGACCTACGCCCATTCAGGCTTGCTTGCCCACGGTCCGACCTGTTTTGCCATCACGCGTACATCAACCTGCGCAACCTATTGGCGACCCATTCCCTATAGTGAGTTGAACAATTACGCGGCTCGCGCCGCGTCGCCGGGTTCGTACGTGCGATCGTGAGCAAGAAGCGCCCAGATCGTGCGCGCGATTTTGTTCGCCAGAGCGACGACCACCACGTTGAACGGTCGTCGCGCGAGCAGTCGTTGCAGCGCTTCGCTCAAATGCTTAGCGCGTGCGAGCACGGCACGCGCACCGTGAATCAGCAAAGTACGCATGTAGATGTCGCCGCGCTGATATGACTCCCGATGTCAATCTGGTGTCAATGATCGCCGCTATGGAGCCAAACCGGGATCGGCGTATTGGCGCCACCCCAGGATCGCCGTAAAGGCGCCAGCCGATGATCGGCGTAATGGCGCCACCCCCGCCGTAATCGGGAACGCGTTTCGAACTTCCATCAACTGGTTACCCTTCGAGCTTTTTGCTCGGAGGGGCCGTGAGTAACCGGAGGTTCGAAGTGTTTGAGTACCGCCAAGTCCTCGCGCGCATGCGCCAGGGCGATTCCGATCGCGACATCGCCCGCGCCGGGCTGATGGGCCGCAAGAAGTTAGCGACCATCCGCCAGGCTGCCCTCCAGCACGATTGGCTCACCCCCACCCGGCCACTGCCCGATGACGCCGTGCTGGCCGGCATGTTCGGCCGCAATCCGCAACTGCCGCGTACCTGCGTGTCGACGCTGGAGCCGTTTCGCGAGTTGATCACGCAATGGTTCCACGCCGACATCCAAGGCACCACGATCCACAGCGCGCTGCAGCGCAATCACGGCTACAGCGGCAGCTACTCGGCCGTGCGGCGCTTCCTGCAAGCGCTGGTCGTCGAGCGCGGAGTTCCGGCCACCACGGTGCTCGACTTCGCACCGGCCGACGCCGTGCAGATCGACTTCGGCGCCGGACCGCAACTGCTCGACGCCGCCGGCAAGCCAGTCAAGACCTGGTTTTTCGTCGCTACGTTGTGCTGGTCACGCCACCAATACGCCGAGCTCGTGCTCGATCAA
>NZ_LOWC01000126.1:0-2612 GCF_001522845.1 Burkholderia sp. BDU5
AAACTCGATCTGATGTTCATTGCCTTTATCAACTTCGCCCTGATTGTCGAAGCCCTTCGATAGTGTGAACACGCCCTGGGCGAGTAAGCGTTCGATCAGTGTTGCGAGCCGGCTACAGCGTCCCGCCTCGGTCACTATTGAGCAATGACCGCGCGGCCGGCTCGGATGAACTGGGCTAGGTCGAAAAATCGCGAAACGGTCACAAGCGGAAACCTTCGGAGCAGACGTTCAGAAATTGCCACCGCATCCGGATTCACGATGACAATGTTTGGTGTGGTGTCGCGGTCTGCAAGAACCGACCGAAGCACGGACGCGAAGTAGAGATCCGCGACTGGGAACGAGTAACCGATGAAGACCAGGGAGCGTGCGAATCGCATCTCCCGCTCCATCTCAGCCCATATTTTCTGAATCTCGTGTGCTTGATCAAGATATCCGGGGTGTCGCACCTCTTTTTGATCAGGGCCAGATATAAATTTAAGATGAGTGGGGGCGACAATTACGGCTGGACCGACAGGATTGCCGACTGTGATAGTGCCATCGTCTGCTTGTACCCAGTTAACGGACCCGTGGGGCTTGAGTAAGGGAATCGTGCCTGCCGAATCTCTTAGGCCGACGTAGCGTGCACTACTCCGAGCGGGTAATGAATTCTCAAAGATAGTGTCGTAATTGAATGACACAACGGTATCGAACCTTCTGAAGTGGTGCTTCAGAAAATCTTTGTAGATTGCTTTCGTCGCCGAATTTGCACTGAAACGGCTGAATACTTGGCCAATCTCTTCAGCTAGGGCGTCCCAAACTTGCAGCGCGTATGTCCGAAGCTGGATTGAGGTTGATGGAGCACGTGTGCGTTCGCTAAGAAACGTAAACACCTCTTCTACATCAATGCTAGTTAGTAAATGTCGCCGCTTCGCTGTTGGAGTGCGAACGGGTGTTTTGCCATACCCGAGAAAGTAGCGGAATAAAAAAGATTCGATCCGGGCGCGATTTTTCTGGCTCTTACAGAATCTCAGGAATGTTGGCCAGAATGTCGCTTGAGTCGGGATGGGCAATTGATGCCCTGCTTGGACCGTAGCTTTCGC
This sequence comes from Burkholderia sp. BDU5, assembly GCF_001522845.1. Lineage (NCBI taxonomy): Bacteria > Pseudomonadati > Pseudomonadota > Betaproteobacteria > Burkholderiales > Burkholderiaceae > Burkholderia > Burkholderia sp. BDU5. Next base: position 1,080 of record NZ_LOWC01000126.1, read on the forward strand.
GCCAGCTCCGAACGATGCTCCGGCGCCGAGGAAGTAGACGACTTTCTTCTTTTGTGCCATCGCGTCTAAGCAAGATCATATTGATGCACTATCATCCGCCGGGCGGACGGGGGGCGGGTAATACCCCCGTTCAGTAGGCGGGATCAGAAGTAGAATTTCCAGCAAAGGGAGTTCTACGCGATGAAGAAGTCGAAGTTCACGGATAGCCAGATCATGGAAGCGCTCAAGCGCGCGGAGGCTGGTGTGGCGGTGCCGGAGATTTGCCGGGAGCTGGGCGTCAGCACGGCGACGTTCTACAACTGGCGCAGCAAGTACGGCGGGATGGACGTGTCGCTGATGGCACGGATGAAGGAGCTGGAGGCGGAGAACGCGCGACTGCGCAAGATGTACGTCGAAGAGAAGATCAAGGCGGAGATCGTCGCGGAGGCGCTAGCAAAAAAAGACTGAGGCCATCTACCCGCCGCGAGATGGCCAGAGAAGCAGTAGCGAGCCGGGGTGTGTCGATCCGGCTTGCATGCGAGGCATTTGGCATAAGCCAGACGTGCTACCGCTACGAGCGGCAGCGCAATGCAGAGAACGAGCAGATTGCCGATTGGCTGCTACGACTGACCGACAATCATCGCAACTGGGGCTTCGGGCTGTGTTTCCTGTACCTGCGCAACGTGAAGGGCTTCGGCTGGAACCACAAGCGCGTGTACCGGATTTACCGAGAATTGGAGCTGAACCTGCGGATCAAGCCGCGCAAACGGCTCGTACGGCAGGCGCCGGAGCCGCTGATCGTGCCGGCGTCGGTGAATGCGGTGTGGTCAATGGATTTCATGCACGACCAGTTGAAGGACGGCCGCAGTATCCGGCTGTTCAACGTGATCGACGACTTCAACCGAGAAGCACTGGGAATCGAGATCGACTTCTCGTTGCCCTCGGCGCGTGTCATTCGGTCACTGGAGCAGATCATCGGCTGGCGGGGAAAGCCGTTGGCGATACGCTGCGACAACGGTCCCGAGTATTTGAGCGATGCGATCACGCAGTGGGCTGCCAGGCAGGGTATCGCATTGAACTACATCCAGCCTGGCAAGCCGCAGCAGAACGCCTACGTGGAGCGATTCAACCGGACCGTGCGCTATGAATGGCTGTCGCAGTACTACTGGGACGACCTCGCGCACGTGCAGCACTTCGCAACCGAATGGATGTGGCAATACAATCACGAGCGCCCTAACATGGGCCTTGGCGGCCTGACGCCGAAACAGCGGCTCATGGCCGCGGCATAGTCTCTACTTCTGACTCGCGTTAAAAGCGGGGGGATTACCGGGCTCCGAAGCCCTTGCGATCGATCGTTTTGGAAACGCGATATTTATCTAAGTTATTGAAAGTGCTTGGTATTTCGAGTGCTTTGTAAGCATCTGCCGAGCAAAGCTGCTGCAATGTTGATGCGGCTCAGCAAAGTCGCGCGAGTGTAGCTAGTCGGCCCTGAACAATTCGTTTTGTCGCGCAGATGAAGCTACGCCGCCGACGGCGCAGCGGCTCGGAAGCTGA
>NZ_LOWC01000127.1:0-7666 GCF_001522845.1 Burkholderia sp. BDU5
ACGGCTGGCTTCATGCCGCACCCAAAAACCGGACAGATTACGTGCTACAGACCCGGACAATTCATTTGCTCGCGACAACTGCCTTCCCCGCGGGTTGACTCTCTCAATGGGTCGCGCCTAGAATGCCCGCCATCCATTCTTTCAGGAACCGTCGTGGACAGTAGCAGCACAACGTCCGCACGCCGCTCCGCCTGAACGCCAGCCTGCCGCGCCGATCCGCGCGCCGCGCGCGTTCACCGGGACGCGTGCGATTCCCCGTTTCACACAATCGCATCCATTCGCGCGCTAAAGTGGCGCGCGACGCAGTGATGCACGCGCGCCCGCGAGGGCCGCTCGCGCCGCCGCGTCGCATCGCACTCGGCATGGCAGAACACCAATGACTTTCGAATTCGCACTTCGCCTCTTCACCGCGTTCGCCTGCGGGGTCGCCATCGGCCTCGAACGGCAGATCCGCCAGCGCACGGCCGGCTTGCGCACGATCACGCTCGTCGCGAGCGGCGCGTGTCTGTTCGTCACGCTCGGCGTCCTGACAGGCAACGGGATTCCCGGCGTCACGCAGATCGCCGCGTACGTCGTCTCCGGCGTCGGCTTTCTCGGCGGCGGCGTCATCATGCGCGACAAGGGCTCGATCCAGGGCATCAACACCGCGGCGACCCTCTGGTGCTCCGCCGCGGTCGGCGTGCTGTCGGGCGCCGGCCACTTTCTGCCCGCGCTCGCGGGCACGGGCGTCGTACTCCTGACGAATACGCTGCTGCGTGGCGTGAGCCAGGCGATCAACGCGACACCGGTGTCGAACGCCGATCTCGTGCGCGAATATCAGATCACGGCGATCTGCCTCGCATCGGAAGAAGTGCACATCCGGACGCTGCTGTCGAACTCGATGTATGCGAAGCCGCTGTCGTTCCAGAGCCTGACGAGCGAGGACGTGCCGCGCGAATCCGACGCGCCCGAGCGCATCAAGGTGACGGCGACCCTCAAGCTGCATCCGAAGGATCAGCAGAAGCTCGAGCAGATCGCGAGCCGGATGAGCATGGAAAAGAGCATCTCGAGCGTGAGCTGGACTGCGAAGGAGGTCGAACCGATGATGGAGTGACCGCCGCCGCGCGAGCGCGGCGGCGTCCGCTCACGGCGTCTCGATCAGTCCCATCGCGATCGCCTTCACGACGGCCTGCACCTTGTTCGTCGCGCCGAGCTTGTCGAGGATGTTGTTCACGTGGAAATTCACGGTGCGCTCGGAGATGCTGAGAATCTGGCCGATTTCGCATGCTGTCTTGCCTTCGCCCGTCCAGCACAGCACTTCGCGCTCGCGATGCGTGAGCGCGACGCCCGACTCGGGTGCGAGCTTCGGCACGAGGAAGCGGCTCATCAGCGAATGCGACATGTTCGCCAGCCAGTTCGCCTGCAGCGTCAGCTGATTGATCTCGGCGGACGTCAGCCGATCCGTATGCCGCGCGATCGTCAGGAGCCCGAACACCCCGCGCGGCGCCCAGCTCGACTGCGCGACGCCGACGGCGAGCCCGTGATCGCGCGCGTCGTTCCACAGCGTCGTCTCGTCGCTGCGGCTCGCTTCGGGCCAGACGATCATGTTCGAGCTGAGCGCGCCGTCGCGCACGGTCGGATCGACCTCCAGGTAGTTCATCTCCTGATAGCGCTCCATCCAGCCGTTCGGATAGGTATCGAAGATCGCGACGGCCGGCTTTGAAATCGGCAGCGGCACGCGTATGCCATAGCAGCAATATTCGAAACCGAGCCGCTTCGAATACGTGGCGATTTGTCGGAAGAGCTGCTGCTCGTTCTCTGCGGCGCTAAATTGAAGATAGGCATCTTGCCAGCGCAGTTCCATTCGTTCTCCAGCAGCTTCACGCTGTCATACTTGCTAGGTTTCAGCACGCGCGCGGACTGATACATTCCGCGGCATGAATTCACCATTGCTCCACCGCTTTCGCGGCCCATCCACCGACGGCTATGTGCGCCTGCCCTTGCACGCGCTCGCCGAACTGCAGCTCGTCCACGTGTCGTCCGGAATCGATTCCGGATTGCTCGTCGAACTGTGCGCGAGCGAGGTCGACGCCCGCCTCGCCGGCTACACCGAATGGGAGCGGCCGTCGAGCGCAGGCGCAGCGCACCTCACGATCGGCTGGGACTGGTACATCGACGGCGCCACGGGCGCATTCGTCATCGCATGGGGCGACGTGCGCAGCAACGCGATGGGCATCGACAGCGACGGCGTCGACATCGGGATGGCCCAGACGTCGGCCGCGCTGTCGCGCCGGCTCGCCCAGTTGAACTGGCCGGCGGCCGTCGCCGCCGCGATGCTTCGTCGCAGCGATTTTTCGTATGCAGGTCCCACCCTGCAGTGATTCGCGTCAGTGCATATTGTCCAATTTTCCTCGAACGTTGCGGATTGACAAGCAAATTATCGAATCTTTGCGGTCCGACACTGACGCAACCGCCCGCCTCCTCCAACCCGCCCCGCTTTTCCGACCCTGTAAGGGTTAACAGTTACCTGTCCTCGGAGCGCGCGATGTAATGCGCCCATTCCAAAGCACACGCACGAGGACGACACCATGCGAACTTTCGTTCATGGCGATGGGCGCCTGCCGAGCGACCTGGCGGCTGATCTGGGCCTTTATCGGCACCGCGTTTTCGTCGAACAGCTCGGCTGGAAGTTACCGTCGGCAAGCGAAGGGTTCGAGCGGGATCAGTACGATCGCGACGATACCGTCTACGTGGTCGCCCGCGACGACGACGAGGAAATCTGCGGTTGCGCCCGGCTGCTGCCGACGACCCGCCCGTACCTGCTGAAAGAGCTGTTCCCCACCCTGGTCGCGAACGACATGCCGCTGCCGCAGTCGGCCTCCGTCTGGGAGTTGTCGCGCTTCGCCGCGAACGCCGAAGATCCGACCGGAAGCGGCAATCCGGCCTGGGCGGTGCGGCCAATGCTCTCGGCCGTCGTCGAGTGCGCGGTCCGGCTCGGCGCAAAGCAGTTGATCGGCGTGACGTTCCTCAGCATGGAGCGCCTGTTCCGCCGGATCGGCGTGCACGCGCACCGGGCGGGGCCTGCGCAGCAGATCGACGGGCGCATGGTGGTCGCATGCTGGATCGATCTCGACAGCCAGACGCTCGCCGCGCTCGGCCTCGACCCGGAGCTGTGCGCGCCGCGCGCCGAAGCGGCTTGAGCGCGCCCGATCGACGGTCCTCGGAACCATGCCGTTCGTCATTCAAGGAGGTCAATACCCCGTGGATCATTCATCGGTATTTCGCGCGATGCTCCCCACGTTCGACGCCGGCGAAACCCGCATTGCCGTCGCGTTCCCGTCGTTCGCCGTGCGTCTGCCGCTCGTGCGGCTCGACAGGCAAGGGCTGGTATTCCGCGCGCGCGGCGCGATGCCGCCCGTCTGCGGACTGCCGCGCTCGGCGACGCTGTACCTCGACGACGAGCCGCTGTGCACGCTGCGGCTCGTGATCCGCGAAGTCGAGCCATGCGACGACGGCGCGCACGACCTGACGATGCAGCCGTCGGCCGCGAGCGGCGACGCGCTTCTCTGGCATGCGCTGCGCACGCGCTGCCGGCATGCGGACGCACTGCTCGCACAACGCGCGCCCGACCGCCGCGCGGCGGCACCGGCGCACCGGAACGACGCCGCGAAGCGCGACGAATCGGGCGCCCAGTACACGGCTAAGGCCGGAGCCGGCATGCGCGTGACGCGAAGCGCCGCGTTCCGCCTCGCGGACCGCGGCGACGCGCTCTTTTTCGCCGATTGGCTCGAATACCACTTCGACGAATTGCGCGCGCTCGCGCAAGGCCTGTCGCCCCGGCTGCATCTGAACGAGCTCGAGCGGCACCTGACGGGCGACGAAGTCGATGTGCGATTCGTCTACGACATCGACGGCCACGCGGACCGCCGAATGCTCACCGACTGCGCACGGCAGACATGCGACTGGATCGCGACCGAAGTGCGCCGCCGCTTCGATCTGCCGATCGCCGAGCAGCGCTTCGGCGCGCGCAAGCCGCGCCGTGCGGTGCGGTCTACTCGTTTTCGTCGAAGTAATAGTGGCCGAACTTGAGTTGCTTCGTGCGGATATAGCGCTCGTTCTCCTCACGCACCGGCACCGCGAGCGCGACGCGCTCGCAGACTGGAATGCCATGCCGCACGAGGGTGTCGAACTTCTTCGGATTGTTGCTCATCAACCGGACCGACGTAACCTTCAGGATCCTCAGGATCGCGGCGGCGGAATCGTACTCGCGCGCGTCGTCCGGCAAGCCGAGGTCGAGGTTCGCCTCGACGGTGTCGCGCCCCTGCTCCTGCAGCGCGTACGCACGGATCTTGTTGCTCAGGCCGATCCCGCGGCCTTCGTGCCCGCGCAGATACAGCAGTACGCCGCGCCCCTCGGCGGCGATGTAGCGCAACGCGAGATCGAGTTGCTCGCCGCAATCGCATCGATACGAGCCGAACACATCGCCCGTCAGACATTCGGAATGAAGCCGCGTCAGCACCGACCGCTGCTCGGCGACGCCGCCCATCACGAGCGCGAGGTGCTCGGCATCGCCGCCCACGACGCGAAACGCATACGACGTGAAAGTGCCGTAGCGGGTGGGAAGCGTCGCCGTGGCGACAAGCGTCACGCACTCGGGCGCGGCGCCGTCGTCAGGCTGCGGCGATTCAGGATGCGAAGACATCATGGAATGCATCAAACGAAAGAATTAAGGAATGTTCTGGATAGCGAGTGCACGGAGTTTACCGCTAATCTGCAAACTGGACGCACCCGCCCGCGGACGCGGATTTATACTGAACGCTTCACCCGACGCGGCGGCCGCGCGCCGCCTTTCGCGAATCGCCCAGCCAAGGGAGACAGCGTATGAGCCTCACCGTCGCACATATTCTCAGGTCCAAGCCTGATTCGGGACGCACGATTCACACGATCGAAAAGTCCGATTCCGTCTATAACGCGATCAAGCTGATGGCTGAAAAGAGCATCGGCGCCCTGCTCGTGATGGACGGCGCGGACATTGCCGGCATCGTGACGGAACGCGACTACGCACGCAAGGTGGTACTCCTCGACCGTTCGTCGAAAGCGACGCGCGTCGAGGAAATCATGACGTCGAAGGTGCGCTACGTCGAACCGACGCAAACGAGCGACGAATGCATGGCGCTGATGACGGAACACCGGATGCGCCACTTGCCCGTCCTCGACGACGGCAGACTCATCGGTCTCGTGTCGATCGGCGATCTCGTGAAGAGCGTGATCGCCGACCAGCAGTTCACGATCGATCAATTGGAGCATTACATCCACGGAATTCCCGCCGCCGTGCATTCGCAGTAAGCGCGCGCCGGCGGCATCCATCAAAAAATGCCCAAACGCTGCGCGTCTGGGCAAAGCCGCCGGAATGCGGCGACGGAGGTTCGGCTCCTGTATCGCGAGCTCGGCGCATCATGCCGGCTCGCGGTTTATAGAATCGACCTCTTCACGTTTGCTGACGGGCGCCCGGCGCCGCCGGGCGCGAATTCGGCCCGCTCGTCTCAGTTGCCGAAGTAGACCGAATGGCCGAACGACGGCGACGTCGGCGACATGCTCGCACGGCCGCCGGATTCCGACGCGCCAGTCGCCTGTACACCATAGCCGCTCGTGTCGGCGTGCGTAAGCGTCTGCTGCGCAGGTTGCATGCGTTGCGATGCAGCCTGGACGTTTGCCGGGTACTGGGTTTCGCCGGATTCGGGCTTGTAGCCGTTCTGCTCAAGTTGGACGAGTTCGGACTTCACTTGCTCGCGGGTCAGCGGCTGCTGCTGGTCGGCTTGCGCGAACGAAGCAAGCGGCATGGCGAGAATCGAAGCGGCGACGGCTGCATAGACGAACGATTTCATGATTAACCTCCGGAATGTTGTATTTGCGTCGCTTCAGGCATCGTTGCCCTAAGCGATTGATTCCAGTCTAGTTACCGGCACAACGCGGGGAAACCCCTAGTTTGGACATACAGCGTTGCACCAATGACAATAATTACCAGCCGTATCACGATCGAAAGGTCGTTAAAAGCATCGTATCGGCAACAATGGGCAGCAGCCCGGCGGAACGGCCTGCAGGCTGTCTGATCTGTCGTTTTGTTGTATATTTGTAAAATTTGTCTCATCCGTTGCTTCATCGCCCCGATCATGCGCACACCGATCTTCCACGCTTGCTTTGCGCGCCGCCCACGCGGTTCGTGCACGGCCGTGGCCTCCGTCGCGATGTGCCCCCTCCTTCGAAGCACGCTTGCGGCGCCGCTCGCCGCGGCCCGGCGCTTGACCTGACAGCAGCCCCATCCCGGAGCCGCGTCAGCCAGGCTCCGGGCGATCCCGCAGGTTGGCCACGCCACCCAAGCCGATCATTTGGAGACTGTCATGAAAAACAGGATTTACCAGCTCACCGAACTCGACGTCGCGCGCCTCGAAAGGCACGCGGAACGCAACCCACGCTATCAGGAAATGCTCGATACGCTGCTTGAGCGCGCGGATATCGTCGAACCTGACAAGATTCAGGCGAACGTCGTGACGATGAACTCGCAGATCAAGCTGATCGACGAGGCCGCCGGCCAGGACATGACCTGGACCATCGTCTATCCGGACGCCGCCAATTTCGAGCAAGGCCGGCTGAACGTGTTTTCGCCGGTCGGCATGGCGCTCCTCGGCGCGCGCTGTGACGAGCAGGTGAAGATCACGCTTCCGGGCGGCGCGGACGCGACGTTGAAAATCGCCGAAATCGTCTACCAGCCCGAAGCGAGCGGCGATTACACGCACTGAACTGGCAGCCCCGGGCGCCCCACGGTTGTCGGAACGCCGCCGGCCTTGCACGCGAACGCCGGCACCCTCGTGCCGCCTACGACACCCGACGATCAAGAAAAAAGCGCGGATGCGTATGCAGCCCTCGCTTTTTTGTTTCCACGCAACGCGCTCGACATCGGCGCAGTAATCGGAATAGGGGCGGTCAGGTGGTCTGACCGATCCCCTCCCCCATACACGGACGCCCCTGTTTTGCCAGGCCTTCGTTGATGACGGCTCGATGATCGAGATTGCGGCCATACATCCGGACTGTTGCGAGGCGCGTTACGCTGCCTCTGCCCCTGATGGAATCTGCTGATCGGACTCTAATCACCACCTCGCGCTCGAAGCGCCTGTGGGAGGGCAGAGTTTTTCGATCCCGGTCCAACCTATCTTGTCATCACGTCGTGACTGCCTGAGCAACCTCTGGGGAGAACTGTTCTTATCAAACCGATCGGATTACACGGCGACGCCAGACGACGCGTAATCCGATCGGAACGTAGTGCCTCGTGTCAGCAATGCTCAGACGATCCGGGCATTGTGGTTCGCGACTGCCACGACGGCGATGTTCTTGTGCCGCCGCATCAGGAGACGGCGAAGCCAGCCCGAGAACCGATCATCTTTGTCGGCAAGGTAGCGAACCACCGCGCGCGCCCCGTGGACCACCAATGTCCGCAAGTACGTGTCGCCGCGCTTGGTGATGCCCAGCAACAGCGGCTGCCTCCGCTCGAATGCTGCCTGGGCACCAGACCCGGCCAAGCTGCCAATTGCCGAGCCGAGCGCTACCGAAGCACCTGGTGTCACGGATCGGCGTAATGGAGCCTGGGAAGATCGGCGTAAAGGCGCCACTTGGAAGGGTTGGGAAACGCAGT
>NZ_LOWC01000128.1:0-3291 GCF_001522845.1 Burkholderia sp. BDU5
CGCAGTGCGGATGCTGGTAGCCGGCGGCGCGGCGAACGTCTTCGGGCGTGGCCTCGCGCCAGCCGGCCGGCGGCTCGGTGCCGTGGAACGCGGTGTACTGCTCGCGTGTGAACAGGTCCATGACCGTGCACGGCGTGCCGACCAGCGTCTCGAAGTCGCGCGCGGCCGCCGGATCGTTGTCGATGCCGCCGATGCAGCGCCACGTCGCGGTCATGTTGCCGACGTGGGAGGTGGCTTTGGTGAAGCCCTTGGCGCCGCCGCCGAGGCCGCAGCAGAATCCGAAGCTGTTGTAGACGCGCTGATTGTCCATAGATGGCACAGAAGAAATCGGGAAAAAGAAGGGCGCCGAAATTCGGCGCCCCCTCAAGGCCGCGCAGTCCGAGGTAAGCCGCGCGGGATGCTCTGTCGTCTCAGCGAGGCATTCGCTGCGGCTCGGCGCGGCCGCGCGCGGCACGCTTCCACCATTGGTCGTCTGCGCCGGGCTTGTGCGCCGTGTACACGCGGCCCAACTGGCCCTTGTCGCGCAGAAACCCCCATTCCTTCGTGCGCCGCGCGCGGTGCGCGAAGATCGTCCAGCACTCGTGCACGCCGTGGTCGCGTGGCAGGATCACGCGATGGAACGAGTCGCCGATCAGTGCGTTGAACCAGCGCACGATCTTCGTGCCGGCACGCGTCTGTTCGTAGTACCAGCCGGCGAGGATCAGGGAGACGGCCCACGGCCACGGGTGATCGTGCAGGCCGCGATCGGGATCGCTATCGACGAAGCGGTGCAGGTATACGCGCACGCCGAGCAGCGTGAACAGGTAGTAGCGCTCGAGGTACGGGCGCCCGGCGTCGCTGATGATTCGGCACGGCAGGCGGCCGCTGACGAAGAATAGGAAGGTGCGCAACATGTCAGGTCTCCAGGGCTTTCGGCAGCGTCGCGTCGAGGCGTCGAATCAGCTTCACGATGTCCTCGGGAATGCGCATCGCATGGCTGCCGTGCATTGCGGCGAACGCCGGCCGCAGAAGGTTGCGTTCGTCGTCGCTCAGCTCGGCGTGTTCGAGGCGTGCGAGCGCGCGCCATAGCGGGTCTTGCGTATCGGTCATCGGGGGTGCTCCTGTTGAATGACGGCGACGACGCGATCGCATGTCGCGATGTCGAACCAGCCTATGTGACATTCCTCGTGGTTCGCGATGCCGAGCTGCCGAGCCAGCCAGACATATGCGTCGGTGCGCGTCATGCGGCCGGACTGCCAGATCGGGTTGAAGGCGGCTTTCGCACGTTTCCGCGCGTCACGAGTAGGCCCGTCGGCCAGCGTGCCGAGTGGGATCGCGGTGAAGGGGTGCAGGCCGACGTATGCCCGGCAGGAGCGACAGAGGAACGCCCACGGCCATTCGCCGTACTCGCGCCCGTAGATCGCCGAGTTGTTCACGATCTCGACGGGACCATCGTCGTATGGGCACGTCGTCGGAGTTGGCAGAGGGTTCTTGACGCGGGCCGTCGCGCGGCGCGACGGGTTCCACGGCGTCTTTTTGTCGGCAGCGCTCACGTTGCGTCAGATATGGCAGTCGACGACCGTGATCATCGTGTCGTCGGGCAGGCTGTCGAGCAGCTCGTTGACCTTCCGGTTCCAATCGCCGCTGTCGCTTTCGTCGTGTGAGATGCCGAACCATCCCATCGTGCCGCGCCCGTTCCACTGGCCGTCCTTCACGAGAGCGTATGTCACCGTCGAGCTATCGCGGGCCTGCTGCACGTATTGGTCGCGCGGCGTCAGGTACTCATCGACGCCATCCCATGGGTTGTCAAGCGCGGTAGCCACTGCCTTCATGGCCGGTTGAGCGTGGTATGTCTTGCGTGCGGCGTCGATGTCGCCTGCATGCAGAACCTCGCGTACGTGCTCCCATGCGTGCCACGTCGCGTCGCCGCGCGCGGCCGCAGCCTTGTCCCAGCGCTCGCCGGCCTTCTTTCCTGCTGCATCGCGCATAGCGTCGAAATCGATGTCGCCCTTGCGTGCGACGTCTGCTCGGCCGGGGCCATCGTCGGCACATGCACCCATGAGTCCAGGGCGTCCGCGTTGCCCCGTCGCACCATCCTTCAACTGCAGGAACCCGGACCACCGTCCTCCGACGACCCACCAGTCCCACTGCTTGCGCGGATTGGTGCGCTTGATCGCTTTCGTGACGTTGCCGGCCTGGTCGAGCAGGACATATCCGAATTTGTGCGCGCCGTCCGTGTCCGGCGCTTCTCCGAACGGAACGAGCGCGATGCCGTACCAGCTGGACAGCCAGTTGCCGAACGTTCTCAGTTGCGCTGTGGGCACCTCGACAAGCTCGTATCCCGGCGGCACGAATCGCATCCGTCGACCAGGAGCGAAGGACGGCGCATCGGGGTCGGGCTGAGAAAATTCCGCGCGCCAGTTGCCGTTGTCGTCGAAGAAACTATGCAGCGAGCCGTCCGGAGCTTTCAGGCGCGTCTCGGTCTGCGCGCCAAACTCGGCGCGCGCCTCGTCGGTTTTGTCGACATCCTGCACGAATTCATCGTCGTCGCCGGTGCATTCGAACTCGTGATACGGCTGGAGTTGCTTCTCGACATCGTTGCCGACGACGAGTACTGAAAAGTGGCTCATGGTGTTCTCAATGGTGAATTTGGGTGAGGGGGCGCTATCTCGGCATCCACTGCGTTCCGCGCACGATCCGGCCGACCGGCTCGAGCACGAGCACCTCGGATTCCTTCTCGCTGCGCACGAGCGCGCTGCCGCGCCGCTGGGCTTTCTCGAGCGACGCGTGACGCCTCGGCTTGCAATACCTGCCAACCGTCACGAACAGCGGTGCACTGGCGCCGACGGGCCCAAGCGTCAGCTCGTCGATGCGCGCTTCGAGCGCCGCGGCGTTCGCGCGCCAGGTGTCGGCCTTGAGGTGCGCGGCGTCCCGCTCGGCGGTGAGGCGTTCGACCTCGGCGCGCAGATCCGCGATGACGCGCCGCGTGGTGTCGGCCGCGACGGCCGAAGGCGGCAGGCTGGCAATGGCCTCCGCGAGCGACAGGGCGGGGGGCGGCGCCGGTACGGCGTCGGCTGGCGGGACCGGCGCGACGCCGCGCGCGAGCCAGTACACGTACTCGTTGCCACCGCCCGCGCGCTTCTCGCGCTCGACGATCGCCTCGCCGAGCATCCGGTTCAGCTCCTTCGTCACGTCGAGATGGGGGAGTCCGGTTCCGGTCGCCACGGCCTTCGCTGTGGCTTCCGACGTCGCGGCGAGATATTTCTCGATGTCCTGTCTCACGCTGCCTCCCGTATTGCATGCTGTCCGGCC
>NZ_LOWC01000129.1:0-18993 GCF_001522845.1 Burkholderia sp. BDU5
GGGCAGTCGAACGAGGGCATCACCCTCATCGACGCGACCGACAAGTTCGAGACGCACCAGTACGCGTTCAGCGGGCTGTCCGACGTGTTGCTCCAGTTCGCGATGCAGCTCAGCGGCGCGACGGGAATTCCGCTCGATCGCCTGTTCGGCCAACAGCCGGCCGGACTGAGCGATACCGGAGAAGGCTCGCGGCTGCTGTACCACGAGAAAGTCCATACGCGGCAGGAGCGCCGGCTGCGTAATCCGCTGCACGGCCTGCTCGACGTCATGTGTCGGTCCGAGATCGGCCAGCCGCTGCCCGAGGATTTCGCGTACGAGTTCCGCCCGCTGCAGGAGATGTCGGCGGCCGAGAAGGCGGAGATCGGCAACAAGACGGTCGACTCGGTGACGAAGGCGGTTGACGCAGACCTGATTCCTCGCAGCCAGGGCATGCGCGAGCTGAAGGCATCGTCACCCGATACCGGCATGTTCGGCGATATCTCCGACAAGGCGATCGAGCAGGCCGAACTCGACGAGCAGGGCGACGAGCCGCCGGCGATCGACATGGCGTTGCCCGCCGTGCCGGCCGCCGCCGGCGCGCGCACGAACGATTCATTGCTTCGCAGGTTGTTCCGACGCCGATGACGCTCACCCTCGACCGAAAGCGCGGCCGGCGCAAGAACCCGGTGCGCCTGAGCGGGCCCGAGCGACAGTACAGCCTCCAACTGCGGAAGATCGCCGAGCAGGTCGGCGTGCTGGTGAACGGTTTCCCGCAGGGCGATCCGCAATGGGCACCGACGATCGAAGAGTTGCTCCGGCGCTACGCCGAGGCGCTCGCGCCGTGGGCCGAGGCGACCGCCGCGCGGATGCTCGCTGACCTGAACCGGCGCGACGAGCAGGCGTGGATGCAGCAGGCGGCCGACATGTCGCGCGCGCTGCGCGACGAGATCCAAAACGCGGCAACCAGTGAAACGCTGCGCGCGCTGATGGCCGAGCAGGTGACGCTGATCAAGTCGATCCCGCTCGAGGCCGCGGAGCGCGTGCACCGGCTGACCATCGAGTCGATGGTCGACAGCACGCGTGCGGCGCAGATCTCGAAGGCAATTCAGGAGTCTGGCCAGGTCGCGAAGAGTCGCGCCGACCTGATCGCGCGGACCGAGGTCTCGCGCGCCGCGACGTCGCTCACCGAGGCCCGTGCGCGCAGCGTGGGGAGCACGCACTACATCTGGCGAACCAGCGGCGACAGTGATGTTCGCGCCGGGCACCGCGCGATGGAGGGCAAGGTCTGCGCGTGGGACGAGCCGCCCGAGGTCGACGAAAACGGCAAGTACATGCGGTTCCACCCCGGGCAGATCTGGAATTGCCGCTGCTGGGCCGAGCCGATCATTTCGGACGAGTAGGCGAGAGCCATGACCCCATTCATTTTTCGAATTCCCGGGCTTCTGACGTACAGGCGGCACGGCGAGCTCGCGCACCTGCAGATCCTCGGGCGGTGCATTTACGTCCGAGCCGGGAGACGCCGTCGCCTGGTGGGCATCGTTTGGGGGAGCAATTGACTACGACGACCCGCGAATTCACGTTCCGCGTGCGCACCGCGTGGTGGCTGCCGCTATACATCCGGGCCCTGATCGTCTGGTGCCGGCTCACGCGAGCCGAGCCCGATTACGAGCGAGTCCGCCGCGTCGCCGCGCGCGGCATCCGAACCAGTCTCGAAGGCTGACATGCGCATTTACACCATCGACCACGCGTGCACCTGCGGTTCGCACGCGCCGCGCGCTCGCGCGCATACCCGCGACGGCGTGACCGCATCCGGCATGTTCACCGCAGAGAAGATCGGCACGCGTCGCTCGCTGATGCCCGAAGGCTTCCTGCTCTGCGAGGAGGTGCCGATCGCGCGCGTCGGCTCGCAGGACTACGCGTATTTCGAGCTTCCCGAGCTCGAGGCAAAGGACGGCGTGATCGTCGCCGAACGCACGGCCGACGTGCTGTTCAGCCCCGAGACGCTCGCCAGCTTCGAGGGCAAGCCAATCACGATCGATCACCCGCCGGATTTCGTCACGCCGGCGAACTACATGTCGGTCGCGCGGGGCACCGTGCGAAACGTGCGGCGCGGTGAGGGCGCGCAGTCCGAGCTGATGCTCGCCGACCTGCTGATCACCGATGCCGAGGCGATCCGCCGCGTCCAAAGCGACGGGCCCGACGCCCTCGATCAGGTCAGCAACGGCTACGACGCCGACTACGAACAGATTGCGCCTGGGCGGGCGCGACAGGTGGTGATCGTGGGCAACCACGTCGCACTCGTGAAAAACGCCCGCTGTGGCCCCGTGTGTTCCATCGGGGATAGCGCTTCCAACCTACTCCCGACAGGAGATTCCAGCATGGCAAACAAGAAGCAGTCGACGTTGCTCGAGAAGCTGCGCAAGGCGTTCATGACGCGCGACTCGGACACGTTCGAGAAGGTCGCGAACGAGATGACGGGCGACGAAGGCGAAGGCGAAGGCGGCAACGGCCAGCCCCAGATTCACATCCACATGCCCGGCGCGGCCGGCGATCCGAAACCCAGCGCGGTTGCGGCAACCGGTGACGAAGGCTCGGGCGGTGGCGAAAGCGATCCGCTCAAGCAGGTGCTCGATGCGGTCCAAGCGACCAACGGCAAGATCGATGCGCTCGCCGAGCGCGTGACGAAGCTCGAGGGCGGCGGCACGCCGACCGGCGACGATGACGACGACCTCGGCGAAGGATCCGGGACGACCGACAACGACGGCACCGGCGCCGGCGGCGACGACGGCAAGGGAGGGGCGAAAACCGGCGACAGCACGGCGCTGCGCGACGAGTTCCAGGACGCGCTCTCGCGCGCTGAGATCCTCGCCCCGGGCGTCCGCCTGCCGACGTTCGACGCGAAGGCCGTGCGCAAGAAGACGGTCGACGCAATCTGCGTGTTGCGCCGCCGCGCGCTGCGCGCCGCAATGGACAACGAGAACGCCGAAGCGGTCAAGGCTGTGACCGGCGGCGCAGACATCTCGGGCATGCCGTGCAACGCGGTTCAGGCGTTCTTCAACGCCGCTTCCGAATTGGTGCGCGGCAAGAACTCGGGCGTGCTGCAGCGCCGGACGAGCGACTCCGCTCAGGCTGCGCGGAAAGACATCAACGAAGTCCACGCGGAATTCTGGAAGAACCGCAAGTAAGGAGCCGACATGCCCTCGTATCAAGCCTATCAATTCCGCATGCCGGCGGGTTTCCCCGGCGATCTCCAGCGCGCCGAAGTCGCGACGATCGAGACGCAGCTGATCGATCCGGCCGCACCGCCGACGGCGTTCGGTGTGCCGGTGAAGATGGTGAACGGCAAGATCCAGCCGATCAACAACGCGGCCGACACCGTAGCGAGCGTCTACGGTGTGAACCTGCGCGCGTACCCGATCCAGGGTAACGGCAACGATCCGCTCGGCACGTCGACGCCGCCGACGGGCGGCCCGACCGACATCCTCAAGCGAGGCTACTTCGACGCCGCGCTTGGCGGTACCGCGCCGGCCACGAAGAACGGCACGGTGTACGTGCGCGTCGCCGCGGCAGCCGCCGGGAAGCCGCTCGGTGGTTTCGAGGCCGCGGCCGACGGCGCGAACACCATCGCGATGCCGTCGAACTGGTATTTCACCGGCCCGGCCGACTCGTACGGCATCACCGAGATCGCCGTCAACATCTGACCCGGCGCTGAACAGCGCTTCACCCGAAGCCCCGCAACCGCGGGGCTTTTGCATTTCTGGAGCCATTACATGGACATGTCCGAACTGAAGCACCTGCGCCGGGCCGGGGCGTCGATCCCGATGTCGGCGGCCGTCGCGGACGCGACGCGCCGACTGATCCGCGCGCGCACGCAGGACCAGCAGTACACCTACGACCGCGCCACGATCGACTCGACCGGCGCGTTCCTCGTCGGCCAGCTGGAACGCCTCGACCAGACGCTGAACGAGCCGCTCGTCGAGTACACCTGGTCGCGCGACATCTACATTCGCAGCGACGTGTCGGCGGCCGACGAAGTCGCGTCGTTCACGAACTCGGCGTTCGGGATGAGCGGCGGTATCAACCCGAACGGTCTGAACTGGATCTCGAACGAGGGCAACGCGCTGGCGGGCCCGTCGGTCGACATCGGCAAGACCGCACAGCCGATGCTGCTCTGGGGTGCCGAAGTCAAGTACACGGTGCCCGAGCTCGTGAAGTCGCAAGCGCTCGGCATGCCCATCGACTCGCAGAAGGTCGAGGCGATGAACATGAAGCGCAACATGGACCTCGACCAGATCGTCTACTACGGCGATCCGCAGATGAACTTCACCGGCCTGGTGAACTCGATCGGCGCCGTCGGGAGCGTTTCGAACGTCGCGAACGGCGCGGGCGGCTCGCCGCAGTGGAACACGAAGACGCCTGACGAAATCCTGAAGGACGTCAACGAGATCCTGACGTCGGCGTGGCAAGCGTCCGGCTGGAAGGTGAAGCCGAACCGCCTGATGCTGCCGCCGGCAACTCTCGGCGGCGTCGCGTCGCGCCTCATCAGCACGGCCGGCAGCAAGTCGATCCTGACGTACCTGCTCGAGAACAACATCTGCACGCAGCAGGGCACGCCGCTCGAAATTCTCGAGCTGAAGTGGCTGATCGGCGCCGGCGCCGGCGGCACGCAGGGCCAGCTCAATACGGTGGACCGGATGGTCGCGTACAACAGCGACAAGAAGTATGTCCAGTTCCCGATGACGGACCTGCAGCGTACGCCGCTCGAGTACCGCTCGCTGTTCCAGATCACGACCTACTGGTCGCGTATTGGCCGCGTCGAATGGCGCTACGGCACGACGGCCGCTTACCGGGACGGGATCTGACATGGCGAAGATGGCGAAGATCAACGTTCTGACGGCCTTCACGATCCGGCTGCTCCACGAGGGCGAGGAGGTCGTCCGCCGAATCGATGCCGGCGTGCAGGAGGTCGAGGACTTCATCGCTGACCACTGGTACGCGAAAGCGCACATCGGTCCGATGCCGGCCGGCGTCTCCGACGCGAAGGCGACCGATGACGATGCAGCGGCCCAAGCCGCTGCCGACTCTGCGGCGATCGCGTCGGCGAAGGCCGATCTGCAGACCGAGTCGGAGCGCCTCGAGAAGCTGCGCGCCGAACTCGATGTGTATGGCAAGGGGCTCGACGAGCGCGCGGCAGCGCTCGACGCGCGCGAAGCCAAGGTTGCGTCGGGCGAGCAGGATCTCGCCGCGCGTGTCGCCGCATTCGAGGCGTCGCAGAAGGATACGGCCAAGGACACTGCATCGGACGGTGCCGGGCAGAAGTCCGGAAGCGGCAAGAAGGCATAATGGCCTCCCGGCGGCGCGCCGGCTCGGCGCGCGTCGGGCACCCGACCATTCGATGAGGTGACCCGTGGACGTATCCCAGTTCAGACAGTCGTTCCCTGAGTTCGACGCAACGACGTATTCCGACCCGCTCGTGCAGTTCTGGCTGACGGTCGCGGTCTCGCTCGTCAACGCTGAGCGCTGGGGCGAGCTGACTGACCTGGGTGTCGCGCTGGTCACCGCACACCATCTCGCGCTGGCGGCCAAGGATCAGAAGACGGCGGCGATCGGCGGTGTGCCAGGGCAGGTGACTGGGCCGCAGTCGTCGAAGTCCGTCGACAAGGTCAGCGCCAGCTACGACACCGCAGCCGTCGCGATCAAGGATGGCGGATTCTGGAACGGCACGATGTACGGCGTCCGGTATCTCAGCCTCGCACAGATGATGGGCGCGGGCGGCATGCAGCTGTAACGCCGCCGATGCCCATCGGGAGAACCCCATGGGCATGACATTCGACCGCCTCGACGAGATCCTGAAGTCGATCAGCGGGCTTGTGCAGAAGGAGGTGCTCGTCGGCGTGCCTGACAGCACCGCGGGCCGCAAGGACCAGGGAGAGCCGCTCAGCAACGCCGAGATCGGCTACATCCTGGAGAATGGCTCGCCGGCGAACAACATCCCGGCGCGCCCGCACCTGGTGCCCGGCGTGCAGGACGCGCGGCCGAAGTTCGAGCCACACCTGCAGAAGGGCGTCGAGGCAGCGCTGGACGGCGACCTCGAGAAGGTTGACCGAAGCCTGAACCGTGCTGGCCTCGTCGGGCAGAACTCGGTGCGCGCGAAGATCAACAGCAACATCCAACCGAAGCTCGCTGACTCGACGCTGGCCGCGCGCCGGCGCCGCGGCGTCACGCGGGAGAACACGCTGGTTTTCTCCGGCCAGTACCGCAACTCGGTCATATACGTGGTCCGCAAGAAGAAGTGACCATCACCCCGAACATCGAGGGCCGCCACGAGCGGCCCTTTTGCATTGGAGCCAGCGATGGCCTTCCTCGACGTCACCGATGTCCTGCTCGATCCCGACTTCATGGACATGGGGCTGATCTGCAACCGCATGACGCAGGTCACGGATGAGAAAGGGCGCGCGCACAACACGCCCACGTCGACGACGTTCTCCGCGGTCGTGACGAGCGACAAGGGCGACATCCTGCACCGGAACGCCGACGGCAGCCGAATCATCGGTTCGATCACCCTGCACACGCCATTCCGGCTCCGCGACGGCGCCCTCGGCGGTGACGCCGACGAGGTGGTCTGGGCCGGCGCCACGTACACCGTCGTCAACGTGAACAACTACTCGCACTTCGGCCAGGGCTTCGTCTGCGCGACGTGCGACATCAAACCTCTCTCGGGGGCGTCATGACCGACAGCTCGACCGGCGGATACCTGGCGCCAGCCGTCGATGCGCCGCCGGCCGAGGACGACGCCCTTGACGATCTGGTCCACGACCTGATCGCGGGCATCACGGCGCTGCCCGGCGACCTCGTGCGGCCGCGCTGGCAGCCGACCGTCCCGAAGCAACCCGAGCCGTCCGTCGACTGGTGCGCGTTCGGCGTTCAGGAGCAGGAGCCGGACGCCGGGCCGGCGATCCAGCACGACGGTACCGGCGACGGCCATGACACGTACATCCGGCACCAGGACATCGACGTCCAGTGCACGTTCTACGGGCCGCACGCGAAAGGCTACGCGCAGCGGCTCGCCGACGGCCTCGCGATCCCGCAGAACCGCGAGCAGCTCCAACTCCAGGACATGGCATTCGTCACCGCCGGCACGATCCGCCCGGCGCCGGACTTCGTGAACCAGCAGTGGGTGCGGCGCTACGACATGACCGTGACGCTGCGCCGCAAGATCACCCGGACCTACGCGGTCCTCAACCTCAAATCGGCCACCGTGGCGACGACGACCGACTCGTCGACGCCCGTGTCCGGCGTTTCGAACATCAACTCGTAGGGGACCAGCATGTCCAACGGATTGCCGGTATCGCGCCTGATCAACGTGACGATCAACCTCGCCGCGCTGGCGGCGCAGGGCGCGAACATGAACACCGGGCTGATTCTCGGCCCGTCGCCCATCATCGATACCAACGAGCGCGCGCGCTCGTACGGCGGCATCGATGAGGTGACGCCTGACTTCGGCACGAACACGCCGGAGTACTACGCCGCCGCGCTGTATTTCAACCAGGTGCCGCAGCCGAAGTCGCTGTTGATCGGTCGGTGGGCGAAGACGGCAACGGCCGGCTCGCTGCGCGGCGGCGTGCTGTCGGCTGCGCAGCAGGACATCGCGGTTTGGGATGCGGTCACGACCGGCGCGTTCAGCATCACGGTCGACGGCGCGGCGAAGTCGGTCACGGGGCTCGACTTCTCGGCACAGACGAACCTGAACGGCGTGGCGACGGTGATCAACGCCAAGCTGACGGGCGCGACTATCGCCTGGACCGGTTCGCAGTTCGTCGTGACGTCGAACACGACCGGCACGAATTCGAAGGTCGGCTATGCGACGGCGCCGGGCACCGGTACCGATATCTCGGCGATGCTCGGCCTGACGAGCAGCCTTGCCGGCTCGCCGGCGGACGGCATTGCACCCGAGCAACCGGTCGACGCTGCCGCGCTGTTTCTCGACCGCTTCGCGAATCAGTTCCTCGGTCTGGACTTTGCCGATGCGTCGATCACGGACGCGCAGCACATCGCAGTCGCGAACCTCATCGAGGCCGATCAGCGCCACATCTACGGCATCACGACGCAGAACCCGCAGGTGCTCGACTCGACGGTGTCGACCGACATCGCGAGCCAACTGAAGGCGCTGAAGCTGAAGTACACGATCCTGCAGTACTCGAGCTCGACGCCGTACGCGGTGTCGTCGCTGCTCGGCCGTCTGCTGACGGTGAACTTCGACGGCAACAACACGACGATCACACTGATGTTCAAGCAGGAGCCGAGCGTCGCCGCCGAGCAACTGACCAGCACGCAGGCCAACACGCTGCAGGCGAAAAACTGCAACGTCTTCGTGAACTACAGCAACGACACATCGATCATCCAGTACGGCGTGACGCCGAGCGGGCTGTTCGCCGATTCCGTCTACAACGCGATCTGGTTCCGCAACCGCATCGAGACGGACGTCTACAACCTGCTGTACCAGAGCCCCACGAAGATCCCGCAGACCGACGGCGGCAATGCCCAGATCGCAGCAACGATTTCTGCGGCCTGCGAGGCTGCGGTGAACAACGGCTATCTCGCGCCCGGCGTCTGGAACTCAGCAGGTTTCGGCGCGCTGAATCAGGGCGATACGCTGGCGAAGGGGTACTACGTCTACGTACCGCCGATCGCGACGCAGTCGCAGGCCGACCGCGAGGCGCGCAAGTCTGTCGTGTTCCAAGTCGCGGCGAAGGAGGCCGGCGCGATCCACAGCGCCGACATTCTCGTCAACGTCAACCGCTAACAGGGGCATCTCAACATGGCGACTTACAGCTTTCAGGACGTCGCGGCGACGATCGTGGGGCCGGGCGGCGCGTTCTCGCTCGGCTACGGCGAAGCGACCGCGGAAGAAGGCATCACGATCGTGCGCGCTGGCGACAAGAACACGATGATGGTCGGATCGGATGGCGAGGGTATGCACAGCCTGCACGCCGACAAATCCGGCCAGGTCACGCTGCGGTACCTGAAGACCGCGCCGATCAACGCGAAGCTGATGGCGCTCTACGATGCACAGTCGCTCGACAGTCGGCTGTGGGGCAAGAACCTGATCGAGATTCGGCAGACGGCCGCCGGTGACGTGACGACCGCGCGCAGCTGTGCGTTCAAGAAGGCGCCGGACCTGAAGTACGCAAAGGACGGCGACACCGTCGAATGGGTCTTCGACGCGATCAAGATCGACAACATCCTCGGAACGTACTGAGCATGACGACCGAAGTCAAACTGAACGGCGTACGGTACGCGATCGGCAAGCTGAGCGCGATGCAGCAGTTCCACGTGTCGCGGCGCATCGCGCCGATCATCCCGCCGATGATCCCGGTATTGATGAAGTTCTACGCTGAACTCGAGCAGGCAGACGTCGCTCGCGAGCAGGCGCGCGCGAACACCGCGCTCGCGGCGCTCGCCGAAGGCAAGGAGCCGAGCGAGGGAACGGACGCGCCCGCGGCCGACAAATCGCGCGAGCTGCTGTCGCTGGTCGACGCGATCGCGCCGGTGCTGCAGCCGTTCGCCGACGCGCTCGCCGGCCTGAAGGACGAGGACGCCGAATACGTCTTCGGCACGTGCCTGTCGGTCGTCGAACGGTGTCAGGGCGCGGGCTGGGCGAAGGTGTGGTCTGTCGTGCACAAGACGGCGATGTTCGACGACATCGGCATCGACGTGATGCTGCCGCTCGTCGTGCGCGTTGTAGTGGCGAACCTCGGCCCTTTTATCAGCGGGTTGCTTACCAGCCAAGCGAGCAGCCCGGCGGCGACCTAGGCTGGATCCGCACGCTGCCCGGCGGCGAGGACTGGCTGCTCGCGCCCGTGCACGCGCAGATGTGCCGGTACGAGTCGCTGATCGACGGGACGCTCGGCCTTGCCGACGTCGCGCTGATGAACGACTCCATTGCCGTCCGGGCAGACAACGACGCGGCGTTCCGCCGCAAGATGGAAAGAGAAAATGGCTGATTCGGTCGTCATCCGCGAGTTCCTGGTCGCGCTCGGCTTCAAGGTCGACGAGAAGGGCCTGAAGAACTTCCGGGAGGGAGTCGAGGGCGCGACGAAGGGCGTTGTGCGCCTGATCAGCACGATTTCCGGTGCGGCGCTGACCGTCGGCGCGGGTGTGTCGGCTTTCGCTTCGAAGCTTGAACGGTTGTACTTCGTCGCCCAACGTACCGGCGCTGCAGAGACGAGTCTGAAATCGCTAGAGTTTGCAGCGCGTAACTTTGGTGTGTCGTCGGATCAGGCGATCGGCACGGTCGAAAACCTAGCCCGTATGCTGCGGAACGTGCCTGGAAGCGAGGGGCTGCTCCAGCAGATGGGCGTCCAGACGCGCGACGCGAATGGCAATCTCCGCGACTCGGTCGATCTACTGACCGACCTCGGGTCGAAGCTCGCTAAGTTGCCTCAGTATGAAGCGAACGCATACGCCGGCGTTTTCGGCATTGACGAGAACCTGCTTCTCGCGATGCGTAACGGTGACTTCGACAAGTACCTCAAGCAGTATCGCGAGATGTCGAAGTCGACGGGGCTCGACAAGGCGTCAGACGATGCTCACAAGTTCATGGTCTCGCTGCGCGGGCTCGGCACCACCTTCGAGAACCTCGGCATTCGCGTCGAGGGCGCGATGCTGCAGAAGGTCGGACCGCAGCTTGACCGGTTTCAGCGTTGGATGGAAGAGCATGGCGATGAGATTGCAAACCGTGTCGCTGACATCGCTAATGCATTCCTGCGAGCGGCCGATACGATTGGCCCGATGCTGGTAGCCGTCGCCGATCAGTTTCTCGCCCTCGACAAGGCCACTGACGGATGGTCGACGAAGCTGATCTTCCTCGCGGGCATCTTCAAGGTCTTGGGTGGGTTCCAGCTTATCGGGGGTATCTGGAAGATGGTGGCCGCGCTGCGCGCGATGGGGGCTGCGAGCGCTGCGGCATCGGCAGCGGGTGCCACTGGCGGTGTCGGGGGCTTGCTCGGACGCCTTCTCCCGTTTGCGGCTCGGCTTGCAGGTGGCCTGGGGTTGTTGCTTCATAGCGAAGACCTGAACAAGGGCGAGAAGAATACGCTCGATCGGTTTCAGCCGAAGGAAGGTCAGCAATGGTCAGCGGAAATGGCGAGCCCGCAAAGCGAGTCGAAGGCACCTGGTTCGAGCTCGGATGGCGGGAGTTTGAAGCGTCTGGCCGATAGCGCGTTTGGAAAACTCATCGCGCGTGGCGAAGGCGACTACAACTCGGTCAACCGCGGGAAGGCTGGCGGCTACAAGTCAGGTACAGAGAATTTGGAGAACATGACCGTCGCGCAGGTCATGGCGGCGCAGCGCTCGCAGAAATTCAACGCAGCAGGGCGCTATCAGATCATCAAGGACACACTCGTTGAGGCGGTTCGCTCGATGGGGCTGAAGGGGGACGAGAAATTTGATCGCGGAATGCAGGACCGCATCTTCGAGCAATATCTCGTGAGCAACAAGCGGCGAGCGATCTCCGACTATCTGTCGGGGAAGTCCGACCAGCTCGGCGCTGCCATCTATGCCACGGCAAAGGAATGGGCCAGCGTCGCGGTGCCAAAGGGAATGAAGACCGAATCCGGTCGAATTTCTGATGGCACGCTGACGTTCTACGATAAGTCCGGAAAGAACAAGGCGACCATTTTTCAGGCTCAGATGGAACAAGCTATGCAGAACTCGCGGGCGCTGTATCAGCAGCCTCAATCCGCAGTTGCGCAGATGGCCGGCCGCGGCGACGTGTCGCGCTCGGTCGACGTGAAGCAAGATGTCCGCATCGAGGTGAACGGCGTCAGCGACCCTGCCGCCGCCGGCCGTGAAGTTGCGCGGCAGCAGGCGTCGGTCGCGAATGCGATGGCCCGCGACATGCGAGGGGTGATAGCGTGAGTTTCGGTCTTGACATGGTCTTGCTGTCGTCTAAGTCGATCGGCGACATCACGATTGCCGTGTCGATCGAGGAGCGGCACAACGACGAGTTGACGATCACTGAGCACCCGGTTGAGGTAGGCGCGCAGATCACCGACCACGCCTACCGGAAACCGAGTGAAGTCGTGATGCGATGCGGCTGGTCCAACTCGGATTACGAGGCGCTACTCGGAACGTTTCAGGCGCTCTTCAACGGGAGTCTGCCGAGCGCCGACTATATATCGGGCGTGTATTCGCAGCTGCTCGCACTCCAGCAGTCGCGCCAGCCGTTCAACGTGACGACGAGCCGGCGTCAGTACACGAACATGCTGATCAGCGGCCTCGCGGTGACGACCGACGCCAAGACCAGCGCTGCTCTGATCGTGACAGCGACGCTTCGGGAAATCATTCTCGTTGAGACGAAGGTTACGACGCTGCCGCCCAAGTCAAACCAGGCTGACCCATCAGCGACGTCGGAAGTGCAGGACATGGGCACGAAGCGGCTCGTAGCAGGCAATCCGTCACCGGGTGGTGCGGTGCCCTCGGGGAGTTGGTGATGCAGATCTATGAGGTGCCACTGTCGGCCGATGTGCAGGCATTCAAGATCTCGTTGGGCGGCACGATCTATCGGTTGACGCTGGTCTATCGCGGGCCGGCCGGATGGGTGCTGGACGTTGCCGATGACAGTGGGACGCCGATCGTGAGCGGGCTGCCCTTGACCACGGGGGGCGACTTATTGGCCCAGTATCGGCACCTGGGTTTTGCTGGGCGCTTGTGGGTGCAGGGCGCGGAAGATCCTGATGATGTGCCGCAGTACGGTGATTTGGGTGTTGGGTCACACGTTTTCTGGGTTACGGATTAGGGTCGTCCGCTTCTGGGCCGCCGGACGCCGGCTTCGCGATGCCATATTCCTTTGCAAGTATTTCGGCGACCCTTCTTGCGATTTTCTCGTCTGTCGAGGACAGTCTATCACTGCCGATTTTGGAAAGCAGAACGTATGACGCCGTTTCGCTGAGCAGCGTACTGACGCTCTTACCGGACTCAACCGCGAGCTTTCTGAGCGCGATGAATTGCTCGTCAGATAGGTTCACGGTAACAACCCGGCCAGGCGTATGAGTGTCGTCTTTTTCGATGTCATTGACGCTGCC
This sequence comes from Burkholderia sp. BDU5, assembly GCF_001522845.1. Lineage (NCBI taxonomy): Bacteria > Pseudomonadati > Pseudomonadota > Betaproteobacteria > Burkholderiales > Burkholderiaceae > Burkholderia > Burkholderia sp. BDU5. The sequence continues at coordinate 13,065 of NZ_LOWC01000129.1, forward strand.
TTCGCCCGTTTCAAGCCATTCAGGGAGCACATCCAATGCTTCCGCGAGACGCTGAATCATCTCCGGGCGAGGCTTGTTCTTTCCCATCTCGTAGCGGGAGAGTTGGGTCGGCGCTATTCCTACGCGAGCGGCCAGTTCGGCTTGGCTCAGCTTCAGGCCGGCCCGAGATCGAATGATGCGCGCGCCGATACTATCTTTTGTGTTCATAAAAGTACATGTTAGTCTTGCAATGTACTTTGATGTACTCTATGATGAGCACATCAGGACATTTGATGACGGATGTGTACGGGAGTATAGACGATGGGCAGACAGCGTAGCGTGACCCTAGCGGTGAAGGTACGTCCGGAAGTTCGGGATTGGCTGATGGATGTTGCGCAGCGGCAATTCCGGTCTCTATCAGCTGAGGTTTGTATGCGCTTGGAAAGCGCGTACCAAAAAGAAAACGCCCAACCGGCGGCAACCGGTCAGGCGTTGGTACAGCAGTGATCCACTACCAAAGGAAGATCATGAAGAATGATAGCACGGCAGCAAACATTGGCAAGGCCGCCCCGACGCTTATCGAACGTCGGGTCGTCGACCTTTCGAGCATGATGGACAACCAGGTGCGCTACATGCGCGCGCTGTTCATCGCGATCAAGGCTACGTCGGAGGAATCGTCGAAGGTGGCAGTCGACTTGGCTGCGCTCGGTCAGTGGGTGGCGGAAAACGCCGAGGACTTCCTTGACGTGGGTTGCAAGGACGTTCTGTCGGCAAGCCGGGAGGTGCACTGATGAACGCGCTCACGATTACCGGCGTTGCCATTCGTACCGACGCCGAAGGGCGGTACTGCTTGAATGATCTGCATCGGGCAAGCGGTGGAGAGGCGAAACACCAGCCGGCGAACTGGCTCCGCATGCAGCAGACGACCGATCTCGCTGCGGAGATGGAGAGGGAGATTCCTCACTTTCGAGGAATCCAGTCAAAACAAGGGCTTGGAACGTTCGTCGTCAAGGAACTGGTCTACGCCTACGCGATGTGGATCAGCCCTGCATTCCACCTGAAGGTGATCCGGGCCTACGACGAGATGGTGTCGGGGGCTAAGGTCGCGGCGCCGTCGCTCCCGAATTTCGCGAATCCGGCAGAGGCCGCACGCGCTTGGGCCGAGCAGTTCGAGCGGCGCGCTGCACTCGAGCAGGAGAAAAAGGCGCTCGATGCCAAGGTGGCCGAGCAGGTGCCGAAAGTCGCAGCATTGGATCGCATAGCGGGAGCCGAAGGGAGTGTTTGTATCTCGGATGCGGCAAAGAGCCTCGAACTGGCCCGCAAGAAGGGGTTTGCACTGCTGTCTTCGGGAACACGTTGGATATATCGGCGTCCGGGCAGCGCGGTCTGGATCCCCTACCAGTCCGTCGTCGAGAAGGGCTTCATGGAGCTTCGCGTTTTCACGGTGACTCGCCCGGATGGCACTGAAAAGCTTCTGGAACAAGCAATGGTTACCCCCAAGGGGCTTGCCTATCTTGCCGAATATGTCGCAAATGGAGGCATTCGATGATCAAGCGAACTTGCTCGAATTGCTCGGCATATGAAGCGGGCGGGTGTCATAACAGTTTGGGTGATGTGGCACCCGGCGATTACTGTGAGGCGCACAACCTTGATGATGGCGAGACGCCGAATTCGGACCCGCCTGTTAAGCCTGAGCCATACTTGGTATCGCCGCAGGCGTTGCGGGACGGGTTCATGGCGCTAAAGCTGGTGCGCATGGTTCGTGAAAATGGTTCGACCGAGCTGATGCAGATGCCGGTCATCACGCCGAAAGGGTGGGCGCATTTGGAGTTGCTTGCTCAGCAGAGTAATTCTCCGCATCGTCATTGATGACGTGTGCCCGCTCTATGCGGGCATAATGGTTGCGTTCCGGATTTCCGCCTCGGCGGATCTACGCGGCAAGGTATGGCATGAGCGGGTTCGGCGTGCGCCGGAACGAACGATCGGCCCCGCTTCTTTGGGATGCGATGCGCATCCGTTATTTCACAAAGGAGCGATCATGTTGAAAGATGAAATTAGCAGGGCATTTCGTGCGTACTTCCTCCGGTGCCGTCGCGAGGGTTTTGTTCCGAAGCAGCCGGCAGTCGGATGCTGCGGCGTAGAAAGACGCAATGATGACGACTACGTTGTATTGAGGAATTCGTATCACGTGCTTGCCACGTATCGAGTTTCGAAAGCGACTGGCCGCCTTATCTACATGCCTGCGTAGCTGTAGTTTGGCCCTCGGTAATCCCGAGGGTTTTTTATTGAGAGACGAGAATGACGACTCAATACCTTCGGAAGGCCTCGCTGGTCATCGGGAACGACAGCGACGCGCTCGACTTCTCGGACCTTCGATTCAGCTTCGACATTCGCCGCGGAGACCTCCAAACACCAAACAGTGCACGCGTTCGAATTTTCAACGTCGCGGATGACACGGCGCAGCGAATTGATGGCGAATTTTCAAGGCTCGTCCTGCAAGCCGGCTATCAAGATGGGCCGTTCGGCGTGTTGTTTGATGGCGTTGTGAAACAGGTCCGTCGTGGTCGGTACAGCCCCACCGAGACGGTTGTCGATGTGATGGCCGCGAGTGGTGATGCGTGGTACAACTGGGCAACCGTAAGCACGACGCTGGCGGCCGGCTCGACGTTCATGGACCACGTTCAAGCTGCGACCGGCACATTGCCGAAATACGGCCTGACGACCGGTTATATGCCTGAGTTTGATGTAAAGCCGCTTCCGCGCGGGAAGGTCATCTTTGGGATGGCGCGCGATGTCCTTCGCAATGCGGCGATGAACTTAGGCGCAGATTGGTCAATTCAGGACACGCAGTTCCAGATGGTCCCGCAGAACAACTACATCCCCGGCGAGGCGCTGGTCCTTACGGCTCAAACTGGCATGATCGGCCTGCCGACGCAGGACCAGAACGGCATCACGATCAAGTGCCTGCTGAACCCGAACGCGCGGATTTCTGGGCTGGTCAAGATCGACAACAAGAGCATTCAGCGTGCAGAGTATTCGCTCACGGTGAGCGATTCAGCGGCCAAATCGAACGCCTACTTGAAGTATTTCAGTCGATTGAATCGCGATGGCACGTACAAGATTCTGGTCGCAGAGCATGAAGGCGATACGCGGGACAATCCGTGGTACACGACTCTAACGTGCATCGACGTGGATCTTTCCATGAACCACGCTCAGTTGCCGAAGGCAAACGTCGCCGGTCCGGGCCCGGTCAAGCCTTGGGGTTAATGGCATAGCCGCTCGGCATTTTCGGCGATTGTTCCAGTGAACGGGGATTTCGTGACAATGGCTGTTCCGTCTGGTGATGCATTAGCCTTGGTGAAAATATCGGCGAGTTCGGTATTCCGATCTCCCCCCGAGCCGATGAGGACGACCTTGTTTCCGAGAGCAAGCCCCCAGCAGCCGTAAAATTTTTCGCTGCCTAGGTTTTGCTCGAAGTGCCGAAGATCCTTCTGATTGACGATCGGTAGCTTGCATGCCCTCTTTGGGTAGAGGACTTCGTACTCGTCCGCGAGTTTGATCTTGTCTCCAACGCATTTTTTTGTCAGCACGTAGACCGGTTCGGCATGTGCTGAGAACGCCGCGCAAGCAATCGCGAGTGCAACAAGCTTTTTCATTCTTCCCCCGATGGACAAACTGCAAAAATACGGCGACCCGATGGCAGCGCTGGGTACGGCTATGCGCGCGTCTCGGGCCGATCTGTGGACAGCGATGCCGGGCATTATCTCGGCTTTCGATTCCGCGGCCATGACGTGTCAGGTTCAGCCAGCTATCAGGGCGCAGGTGCAGCAGCCTGATGGTTCGGTGGTGACCGCGTCACTGCCGCTGCTAGTCGACTGCCCGGTCCAGTTCCCCGCCGGCGGAAATTGTACGTTGACGTTCCCCGTGGCATCCGGTGACGAGTGCCTGGTCGTGTTTGCGTCGCGCTGCGTCGACGCGTGGTGGCAGTCTGGCGGAGTGCAGGAGCAGGCCGAGCTGCGCATGCACGACCTGTCGGATGGCTTCGTCCTGCTCGGCTTTCGATCGCGTCCGCGCGCGCTCGCCGGCGTCAGCGGCGGGTCGACGCAGCTGCGCAGCGACGACGGCGCGACGTACATCGACCTGAACCCGACGCTGCAGAAGGTGAAGATCGTGGCGCCGGGCGGCTTCGATGTGGTCGCGCCGCTGTCGACATTCTCAGCGGCCGTGACGATCACCGGCCTGCTGACGTTCGTCGGAGGTATGGTCGGCAGCGCAGCGAGCGGTGCCGCGGCCGTGTTCAACGGCATCCTCAACGTGATCGGCCGGATCACGGCGAACGGCAAGCGCGTCGACGACACCCACACGCACAACGGCGTGCAGCCGGGAAGTGGCAACAGCGGCACCGTCAACTGAGCAGGCGGCGTGCCAAAGAAAAACCCCGCATTGCGCGGGGTTTGTCGTTTCTGGGGCGGGATTGCTCAGGCGTGCGCGTGCTCTCGGATCTCGCGCAGCGCGTCGTCGCCGATCTTTTCCTTGGCGAGTTCGGTGTCGTAGTGCGTCTGGAGGTTCATCCAGCTCTGCGGGTCGACGTTGAAGAACGCGCCGAGGCGTACGGCCGTATCGGCCGTAATGGCGCGATCGCCCTTGACGATTTCGTTGATGCGACGGGCCGGAACATTGATCGCTTTCGCGAGGGCATATTGGCTGATGCCCATCGGCTCCAGCCAGTCTTCCGCCAGGATTTCGCCGGGCGTCGCCAGGGGTACTTCTCGGGTCATGACTTTCTCCGGGTTGGTCAATGGTAGTCGACGATTTCAACATCGGATGCACGGCCGGCGGCGAACTTGAAGCAGATGCGCCACTGGTCATTGATGCGGATGCTGAATTGGCCTTGCCGGTCTCCCTTCAGCGCTTCGAGCCGGTTGTTCGGCGGGATGCGGAGGAAGTCCAGATCGGCCGCAGCGTGCAACTGCTGAAGCTTGCGAATTGCGACGCGTTCGAAATTGACGAAGCGGGCGACCCGCGTGCCATTGAACAGCGCCTCAGTGTCACGGCAGTTGAACGATGTAATCATGGGTTGATGATAACGCAATGCGTTAATAACGTCAAACGTTACTAACGTTTTTGGGGTACGAATGCGATACCGAAAACTCGACGCTGACGGCGATTACGTCTTCGGCGGGGGCGACGCCGACTTCCTCGTCAATGTACCGGAGGCGGTCGCGCAGGCTGTTCAGACGCGCCTTCGGCTGCTGCGCGGCGAGTGGTTCCTCGACACGACGGTCGGCATGCCGTGGGCGACCGACGTGCTCGGGAAGTACACCAGTGGCACTTACGACGCGGCGATCCGCCAGTGCATCCTCGGCACGCAGGGCGTGACCGAGATCACGAACTACTCGAGCTCGGTTGACTCGGAGACGCGCAAGCTGAGCGTCACCGCGACGATCAACACCATCTACGGCGACACCACAGTGAAAACGACGCTATGACGATTTCGAGCCCTGTTGCGGTAATCGATGCAAACGGCATCACCGCGCCGTCGTATGCCGAGATCCTCGACTACTGGCAGACCAAGTACCGGTCGATCTACGGCCAGGACACCTACCTCGAGCCGGACAGCAAAGACGGACAGCTCCTTGCCGTGATCTCGGCTGCGTTCAACGACAGCAACTCGGTGGCGATCGCGATCTGCCAGTCGTTTAGCCCCGCTACGGCACAGGGCGCGGCGCTGTCGAGCAACGTGAAGATCAACGGCATCGCGCGGAAGGTCGCATCGTACTCGAGCGCAGACCTGGTGCTCGTCGGCCAGGCCGGCGCGACGATCACGAACGGCGCGGCGAAGGACGGTAACGGCTTGAAGTGGATGCTGCCGGCGACCGTGACGATCCCGCCGAGCGGCACGATCACCGTCACGGCGACGTGCGCGACGATCGGCGACGTGTCCGCTCGC